>NZ_DHXG01000076.1:1988-2244 GCF_002413585.1 Paracoccus sp. UBA5162 | reverse complement strand
GATCAGGTCGGTCAGGGACTGGGACAGGAAATGGTCGGCGCCTTTCTCGACGAGATCCGCGCCCGTTTCGACCCGGCGGAACTGCTGGCCGATGTCTTTCTCGATAACCAGCCCTCGCGCCTGTTGCTGAAGAATCTGGGCTTTCAGCGCGGCGAGGACGGGCCGCTGGCCTCGTTGGGCCGCGACTCGGTGGATGAGGGCACCGTCTACAACTGGCGCCGCCGCCCCGCGAGCTGAGGCGCATGCGACGGTGCGC
>NZ_DHXG01000076.1:1273-1668 GCF_002413585.1 Paracoccus sp. UBA5162 | reverse complement strand
GCGCGGGCCTGGTGCACCGGCTCGCAAATGCGTGATCGGATGCCTGTTGCGGCGCCTTTGGCGAGGGCAGGGAAATCGACGTCGTGTTTCTCGTATCTGGTCCCGATGGCCCTGGAATGCTTGAGTTTCGAGAAGAGGCGATCAATCCGGCCGGTGTCGCGGACGAGGGGCGGCGGCACGGATCGGCGCGGGCTGGGTCTCATGACGGCCCTCGCGCCGATATTTGCGAGGCGGTCGCGCAGCCGGTTTCTGCCATAGGCGGCATCCGCCAGCAGTGTCCGGCCGGGCCCGACGGGGACATGCTGTTGCTTTTTTCACAGACCTGCATCAACAACCCTGAAACCGCGCTAGTCGTTTACGACCGCGATCCTAGCTGTTTGATCCCACGGTTTGAT
>NZ_DHXG01000076.1:0-968 GCF_002413585.1 Paracoccus sp. UBA5162 | reverse complement strand
ATCCCACGGTTTGATGGTGCGATCTGAGCTATCCCCGGAAAATCGGACAGTGACGGAAGCTACGATCTGACGTCTGCCGGTCTCCAAGCACGAGAAGATCAGCACATGTCGAAACGCAGGAACCACGATGCAGCGTTCAAGGCGCGTGTGGCGCTGGAGGCCGTGAAGGGGAGCGCACGGTGTCGGAACTGGCCGCCGAATTCAGCGTGCATCCGACGATGATCCATCAATGGAAGCGTTTGCTGCTTGAGGGGGCCGCAGGCATCTTCGAACGTGCCGGCAAGGCTGTGGCGGCGGCCGAGGTCAGCGAAGAAACGGTCCGCGACCTGCACGCCAAGATCGGAGAGCTGGCCGTCGCCAACGATTTTTTGTCCAAAAAGCTCAAGCCCCGGATCGGCAAGTGAGGCGCGGGATGATCGAGCGCTCACATCCCAGGCTGTCAGTCGGCGCGCAATGCCGCCTGCTGTCGATCTCGCGGTCGTCGTTCTACTACGCGCCGCAGGGTGAGGCGGCCACGAACCTCGATCTCATGCTGCTGATCGACAAGCAGTTTCTAGAAACCCCGTTCTACGGCGTCCGCCAGATGACATGGCATCTGCAGAACGAAGGCAATGCCGTGAACCAGAAACGCATCCGCCGTCTGATGCGGCTCATGCGCCTGATGCCGATCTACCAGAAGCCCGACACCAGCAAGCCCGCGAAGGGCCACAGGACCTACCCTATCTGCTCGGCGGGTTGCGGGTGGAGCGGCCCAACCAGGTCTGGTGCGCCGACATCACATACATCCCGATGCGCCGCGGCTTCCTCTACTTGGTGGCTGTTATGGACTGGCACACCCGGAAAGTGCTGGCCTGGCGCATCTCCAACACGCTGGAAGCCGGCTTCTGCGTCGAAGCGCTGAACGAGGCGACCCACCGCTTCGGCGCGCCCGAGATCATGAACACCGATCAAGGGTCGCAGTTCACGTC
>NZ_DHXG01000042.1:2262-14434 GCF_002413585.1 Paracoccus sp. UBA5162 | reverse complement strand
CTCGACGAGCCGACCACCGGCCTGCATTTCGAAGATGTGCGCAAGCTGCTGGAAGTGCTGCACGAACTGGTCGATCAGGGCAACACGGTGATCGTGATCGAGCATAACCTCGACGTGATCAAGACCGCCGACTGGATCATCGATATCGGCCCCGAAGGCGGCGATGGCGGCGGCCGGATCGTGGCGACCGGAACGCCCGAGGAGGTCGCCCGCATCGCGGACAGTCATACCGGCCACTACCTTGCCCCGATGCTGGAACCCGCCCGCATCCGCGCCGCTGAATGAGCCCGGTCGCATGGCAGAGGATCGAGGGCGCGGGCATCTTTGCCGCTGCCGTGGCGCTGGCCGGAATGACGCAATCGGGCTGGCCGCTCTGGCTCTGGCCGCTGGTTCTGCTGGCGCCGGATCTGTCCATGATAGGCTATCTGGCCGGGGCGCGGGTCGGGGCCGCGATCTATAACGCCGCGCATCTTTATGCCAACGGGCTGATCCTTGCGCTGCTGGGCCTGCTGACCGGGCAGACCGGGCTGATCGCGGCGGGTGCTGTCTGGATGGCGCATGTCGGGATCGACCGTGCGCTTGGCTATGGCTTGAAGTCGGTCACGCGCTTTCAGGACACCCATCTGGGCCTGATCGGGCGGAACGACGACGATGGGCGATAGGCCGCATCCCGTCCGCAAGTTTTCTGCCGAAAATCCGAAATACCCCCTTGCGCCTGCCGGCGCTCTTCCGTAAATCACCGCTCACCGAAGGGGATATACCTTCGACATGGATGCGGGCGTAGCTCAGGGGTAGAGCATAACCTTGCCAAGGTTAGGGTCGTGAGTTCGAATCTCATCGCCCGCTCCAGTTTCTAGACATCATCGCGTGGGATCAGCCTGTGGTGGCACTGGCCATCGCGGCCTTTCACAGGCGAAACCGCACAGGTGGCCGTCGGTTGATGGTTCATGACTGCCCGGCCAATCCTGACATCTCGCCCTTCTTCCGCAAGATGTCCGGCCCAGCCAGAGCGCGGCTGCCCGCGCCCTGCCCGACCAGACCGAACCGACAGCCCGACCGGCGCTAGCCGTCCACCCTGATCCGCGCGTTGGACGGATCATGGGGGCTGTCCTCGGTCACCTCGGCATCCCACAATTCGCGGAACATGCGGACCTTCAGCCTTGTTCCCGCCCGCGCCAGATCGGGGCGGACATAGCCCATGGCGATCGATTTTCCGAAGGCCACCGAATACCCGCCCGAGGTCAGTCGCCCCACCTTTCCGCCTTCCAGGAACAAGGCCTCGCGGCCCCAGGGATCGGCATCCTCGGGTCCGTCGATCAGCAGCGTCACGCAGGTGCTGCGGATACCCTGGGCCTGCATCGCGGCCTTGCCCCTGAAATCCTTGGACAGATCGACGAAACGGTCCAGCCCCGCCTCCAGCGGGGTCGCGTCTCGGCCCAGTTCCGTGCCGAAGGCGCGATAGGATTTCTCTTGCCGCAGCCAGTTCTGCGCCCGTGCGCCGACCAACCTCATTCCCGACGGCTCGCCGGCCTCGATCAGCCGGTCGAACAGGTGGTTCTGCATCTCGATCGGGTGGTGGAGTTCCCAGCCCAACTCGCCCGTATAGGCGACGCGGATCGCGTTGACCGGCACCATGCCCAGTTCGATCCGCCGCGCCGAAAGCCACGGAAACCGCTTGTTCGACAAGGCGGTTTCCGGCTGCGGATCACGGATCAGTCTTGACAGGATCTCGCGCGAGGCGGGACCGGCCAGGGCAAAGACGCCCCATTGCGTGGTGACGTCCTGAATGGCGACATGGGCGCCGCCTTGGGCCATGAAATCCCCGGCCGATTTCATCAGGTTGTCGCCGTCGTAATCGGCCCATGCGCCCGCCGAGACAAGGTAGTATTCGTCCTCGGCCAGCCGCACGATGGTATATTCGGTGCGCGTGGTGCCGGTTTCGGTCAACGCATAGGTCAGGTTGATCCGCCCGACCTTGGGCAGCCTGTTGGTGGTCAGCCAGTCGAGGAAGACGGTCGCGCCCGGCCCCTTGACGATGTGCTTGGCGAATGCCGTCGCGTCGATCAGGCCGGCAGCGCCGCGCAGGGCCTCGGCCTCGGCCTTGGCATATTGCCACCAGCCGCCGCGCCGAAAGCTGCGGGAAGCATGGTCGTCGAAACCCGCCGGCGCATAATAGTTCGGCCGCTCCCAGCCGTTTACCTGCCCGAATTGCGCGCCCCGCGCCTTTTGCCGGTCATAAGCGGGCGCGGTGCGCAAGGGCCGGCAGGCTTCGCGTTCCTCATCGGGATGGTGCAGGATGAAGACGTGGGAATAGGCTTCCTCGTTCTTGCGCGTCCCGTATTCGGTGGTCATCCATGATCCGAACCGGCGCGGATCGAGGCTGGCCATGTCGATCTCGGCCTCGCCCCCGGTCATCATCTGCGTCAGATAATGCCCGACCCCGCCCGCCGCCGTGATGCCGAAGCTGAAGCCTTCGGCAAGCCACATGTTGCGCAGGCCCGGCGCCGGTCCGACCAGCGGGTTGCCGTCCGGGGTGTAACAGATGGGTCCGTTGAAATCGTCCTTCAGGCCGACCTCTTCCGAGGACGGGATGCGGTGGATCATCGACATGTATTCCTGTTCGATCCGTTCCAGATCCAGCGGGAACAGATCGGCACGGAAGCTGTCGGGAACCTCATACGGGAAGCGCGCCGGCGCACCTTCCTCGTAAGGGCCCAGGATCCAGCCGCCGCGTTCCTCGCGGACATACCACTTGGCGTCGGCATCGCGCAGCACCGGATGTTCGGGATTGCCGTCGGCCCGCCATTTCAGCAGCGCCGGATCGGGCTCGGTCACGATGAACTGGTGTTCGACGGGGATGGCGGGGATCCGGATGCCCAGCAGCCGCGCGGTCCGCTGCGCATGGTTGCCCGTCGCGGTGACCACATGTTCGGCCCGGATCTCGAACACCTCGCCCGACGGAACGAGGTTGCCGCCCCTCTCGGCCATCCTCTCGCAAGTGACGATCCATTCCGATCCGGTCCAGCGATAGCCCTGCACCTGCAGTTTGCGTTCGATCGCGCAGCCGGCCATGCGCGCGCCCTTGGCCATGGCCTGGGTCACGTCGGCGGGGTTGATATAGCCGTCGGTCGGGTGGAACAGCGCGCCCTTCAGATCCTCGGTCCGGACCAGGGGCCAGCGATCCCCGATCTGGGCGGGGGTCAGGAATTCATGCTCGATCCCGATCGTCTCGGCAGTGGCGGAATACAGCATGTATTCGTCCATCCGCGCGTCGGTCTGCGCCATGCGAAGGTTGCCGCAGCGGGTGAAGCCCGCGTTCAGCCCGGTCTCGGCCTCCAGCCCGGCATACAACCTGACAGAATAATCGTGGATATGGCTGGTCGCGTAACCCATGTTGAACAGCGGCAGCAGGCCCGCCGCATGCCATGTGGATCCGGCCGTCAATTCGTCACGCTCGACCAGCAGCGTATCCCAGCCCGCCCGCGCCAGATGCAGTGCGATGCCGCAGCCCACGGCGCCACCGCCCACCACCAGAACCTTCACATGCGACTTCATCGGGGCCGACTCCTTCCGGGTTTGGGCTTTCTTGCTCCGTATCTGTCACAGCCCCCGGCGCCCGGCCCCATCGCCCCGACCTTTGGCGGCAAAAAACGACATGCTGCATCGCAGCACTTGTGCGAAACCGGCGCTTTCCATTAGGTTGAACCCTGTGGCCGGGGGGCGATGGAGGGCACGGATGCAGATCTGCCGCAGCAAGCAGGCCATTCGCGATTGCGTCGCCGATTGGCGGGGCCAGGGCCAGCGCGTGGCGCTGGTGGCGACGATGGGCGCGCTGCATCAGGGTCATATGCGCTTGCTGGACCACGCCCGCGACTGGCTGGACGCGCGGGACGGCGGCCGCATCGTCGTCTCGATCTTCGTCAATCCGACGCAATTCGAACAGAAGGCGGATCTGGAGAAATATCCGCGCGACGAGGAAAACGACCTGCGGCTTCTGCGTGAAAACGGCTGCGACGCCGTGTTCATGCCCCCGGTCGAGGACATTTACCGCCCCGGCGCACAGACCTTCGTCGAGGTCAGCGGCCTGTCCAGGATGCTGATGGGGCGCCTGCGGCCCGGCCATTTCCGCGGCATGACGACGATCGTGACCAAGCTGTTCAACATCATCGGACCCGACGCCTCGGCTTTCGGGGAAAAGGACTACCAGCAACTGACCATCGTGCGGCAGATGGTGGCCGATCTGGACATGCCGGTCGAAATCCTGCCGGTGCCGACGGTTCGCGAGGCCGACGGCCTTGCCATGTCATCGCGCAACCGCCGTCTGACGACCCGGGATCGCGCCGCCGCCCCGGTGCTGTCGCGCGCGCTGGACCGGGCCCGGGCGATGGTGGCCGAGGGCACGACCCCGCCTGCCCTGCGCCGCGAGATCCGACGCATCCTGCGCGCCGAACCCCGCGCCGACATCCGATCCGTGGACATTCGCGACGCGGCCGACCTGTCCCGCATCGACCGGATCGAGCGGCCGGTTGTCATCCTGCTGGCGGTCCGCTTCGGCGAGGTTCTGCTGATCGACCAGCGCATTGCCCAACCCTGAGGAAACCCATGTCCGCGCAAGCCCCGATTCACCGCATCACCGCCCCGCAGATCGCTGCGCGCAAGGGCCAGGTGCCCATTGTCGCGCTGACCGCCTATACCGCGCCAATGGCAGCGCTGGTCGATGACCATGCCGAGGTGATCCTGGTCGGCGACAGTCTTGGCATGGTGATCCACGGCCTGCCCTCGACCATCGGCGTCACGGTCGAGATGATGATCCTGCACGGCCAGGCGGTGATGCGCGGATCACAGAAGGCGATGGTGGTGATCGACATGCCCTTCGGCAGCTACGAGGAAAGCCCCGAACAGGCCTTTCGCAACGCCGCGCGCATCATGGCCGACACGGGCGCCGGCGCAATCAAGCTGGAAGGCGGCGTGCGCATGGCGGAAACGATCCGCTTTCTCGGCGAACGCGGCATCCCGGTCATGGGTCATGTCGGCCTGACACCACAAGCCACGCTGACGATGGGCGGCTTCAAGACCCAGGGCCGCGACCCCACCACATGGCCCGTCCATGTCGAGGATGCCCGCGCCGTGGCTCAGGCCGGCGCCTTTTCGCTGGTCGTCGAGGGGGTGGTCGAGGGGCTGGCCGACCAGATTACCGAGGCCGTGGCCATTCCCACCATGGGCATCGGCGCCTCGGCCCGCTGCGACGGCCAGATTCTGGTCCTGGACGACATGCTGGGCCTGTCGGGCCGGGTGCCGCGTTTCGTGAGGACATTCGGCGATCTGGGCCCCCGCGCCTCGAACGCCATCGCCGCCTATGCCGATGCCGTGCGCGAACGCAGCTTTCCGGGGCCGGACCAGACCTATCGCTGATCCGTCCTTCCGCATCGCCGGATCGGCTGATCGTCCCATGCTTGCTCGGCCAAGGTCCGCGCCGCCATGCCTCAGCGCTCGTCGAAATCGGCGGCCCGCGCCAGCGGAGACAGCAGGAGCGGCAGAAGAAGCAGCCCCCCAAGGCCCAGATAGATCGCCGAAAAGCTCATCTTCTCGGCCAGATAACCGATGGATCCCGGTGCCAGAAGGATGCCGGAATAGCCGGTGATCGTGACCACGGACAGACCGACCCCCGGCGCCAGCCCGGGCAGATTGCCGGCGGCCGAGAACATGATCGGCACCAGATTGGCGATCCCCAGACCGGCGACGAAGAAGCCCAGGATCGCCAGCCCGGAATTCGGCGCCAGCCCCGCCATGCCAAGCCCCGCGATCGCCGCAAGCGCACTGATCCGCAGGGTGCTGACCGCCCCCAGTCGCTGCCGGATCGCGTCACCCGCGAAACGCATCGCGGCCATCGCCGCGGCACAGGCCGCAAAGCCCCAGCCCGCCAGCGCCAGCGACGCCCCCATTTCGCGCTGCAGATAGACCGCGGCCCAGTCGAGGATCGCCCCTTCGGGCACCATGCTGAACAGCGCCATGATCCCGATCACATAGGGCAAGGGCGAACGCGGCAGCCGCAGAGGCGTCTTCCGCGTCCCCTCCGCCGGCGCATCCCGAAGCAGCCGGCGCTGCGCGAAGACCAGCACCGCGATGAACACAAGCGTCGCCAGGACCGCATGCGCCGCCTCGCCCAGCCGCGCCAGCACGACACCGCCGATCCCGGCGCCAAGAACGCCCCCAAGGCTCCAGAAACCGTGACAGGACGACATGATCGCGCGGCGCCGCGCGCGTTCGACCGCGACGGCATTGGCATTCATTGCCACGTCCATGCCGCCCAGCGTGCCGCCGAACAGACCGACCGCCAGGGCAACCAGGGCAAGATTGGGCGCCAGCGTGATCAGGATCAGCGTGGGCGCGGCCAGCCAGCCCGCAAGGCCGACCGCCGCGGCCGAGCCGCGCCGCGCCACCATCGCCCCGAAGACCGGCATCACCAGCAACGAGCCAAGTCCCAGGCACAGCACGACCAGCCCGGCCAGCGCCTCGCCGATGCCCAGACGCGCCATCAGCGCCGGCAATTTCGGCGCCCACGAACCGATCATCAGCCCGTTGGCAAAGAACAGGACCGATACCGCCGCGCGCGGCGGGCTGAGACGCAGACGCATCGCAAACCTCTTCTTCGATGTCCAAATACCCCGGGGGAATCCCCGGCACGGGGATGGGGGCAGCGCCCCCTACAGCATCGACGGCACGACCAGATCCGGCGGCCTGTGCCCGTCGGCGAAGGTCTTGATGTTGATGATCACCTTCTCACCCATCTCGGCCCGTCCCTCGACCGTGGCGCTGCCCATATGCGGCAGCAGCACCACATTCGGCAATTCGCGCAGGCGCGGGTTGATCTCGTGGCCGTGTTCGAACACATCCAGCCCCGCGCCCGCGATTTCGCCCGCGCGCAGCATCCGTGTCAGCGCATTCTCGTCGATCACTTCGCCGCGCGAGGTGTTCACCACGACAGCCGAGGGTTTCATCAGCTTCAGCCGCCGCGCGTTCAACAGATGGAAGGTCGAGGGCGTGTGCGGCGCGTTGACCGAAACGATGTCCATCCGCGCCAGCATCTGATCCAGGCTTTCCCACCAGGTGGCGTGCAGATCGTCCTCGATCTCGGGGCGCAGGCGACGGCGATTGTGGTAATGGACCTGCATCCCGAAGACATTGGCCCGCCGCGCCACGGCCTGACCGATCCGGCCCATGCCCAGGATGCCCAGCCTGCGCCCGCCAACCCGGCCGCCCAGATGCGCGGTGGGCGCCCATCCGCCCCAGCGGCCTGCCTGCATCTCGGCCAGCCCCTCGGGAATGCGACGGGTGACGGCCAGGATCAGCGCCATCGCCATGTCGGCGGTATCCTCGGTCACGACGCCCGGCGTGTTGCTGACAAGCACACCGCGCTGGCGGGCCGACATCACGTCCAGATGATCGATTCCGGCGCCGTAATTCGCGATCAGCTTCAATCTTTCGCCCGCCTGGGCCAGCATGTTGGCGTCGATCTGATCGGTCACCGTCGGCACCAGGACGTCGCAATCCTTCATCAGCGCGACCAGTTCGTCCCGTCCCAGCTTGCGGTCGTCCTCGCGCAGCGCCACGTCGAACAATTCGGTCATGCGGGTTTCGACGGCTTCGGGCAGACGGCGGGTGACAGCCACGCGCATTCTGGGTCGCGAGGGGGACTGGCCTGGCATGATAACCTCACTTTCTCGAAACCGTGTCGGCGGCCGCACTTCCAAAGCCCGGCGGCTTTTGGCAAACTGCCCGCGTTGAGGGGAAGGCACAAGTCCCCCGACGGCGACAAGCGACGGGACGGACGAGGCCGCGGCGGAATGCGGACGGGCCGGTTCCCTTCCGTCGGAGGCAGGGACGACCGCTGCGGCGGGTCTGTCGGACAGGAACGGACGGGACATGATGAAATTTCAAGGGGGCAAGGGCGGCGCGGCGCTGGTGCTGGCGCTGGTGCTGGCGATCGCGGCGCCGACGATCGGTGGCGGCGCGGCCAGGGCCGAGCCACCCGTGCCGGCGGATCCGCAACCGGCGCAGATCCGGCGTCTGGCGGATGCCGGCATCGTCCGGTCTCAGGATGGCGACGAGGCCGCGACCGACCGGGGCCCCGTGACCAACCTGCCGCTGCCGCGCTATGTCAGCCTGAAGGGCAGCGAAGGCAACGCCCGCCGCGGCCCCAGCCTGTCGCACCGGATCGACTGGGTGTTTCGCCATGCCGGGATGCCGCTGCGCGTGGTGGCCGAATTCGGACATTGGCGCCGGGTCGAGGACAAGGACGGTGCGGGCGGATGGGTCCACTACGCCATGCTCTCCGGTGTCCGCACGGCGCTTGTGACCGAGGACATGGTCCAGCTGCGCAGCCGGCCCAACCCGGACGCCGATGTCGTCGCCCGCGCCGAGGTCGGGGCCATCCTGCGGCTGGGCGAGTGCAATCCGACCTGGTGCCGCATCTCGGGCGGCGGCCAGCGTGGCTGGGTGCCTAAATCGGCAATCTGGGGCGTCGATCCCGACGAGATCCGGGACTGAGCCGCGACCGGGCGGCCCCGTTCGGCCCCCGGACCGCCAGCGGGCGTCGTCGCGGCCGCCGCGGTCTTCGATGATCCGCAGATTGCCGTCATCCGCCTGCGGCCGCGCGGACCGCGCAGATTCTGCGGATCGCGGTCGCCGCAGAATCCCGGACGCGGGTGGCAGCGTCCGTCGATCAGCGGCAGCTGCGCGCCCTGTCTTCCTGCATGCAGCCCGCAGGGATCCGGACCGACAGGAACAACGCGCCATGCCTGATCATCTTCCGCGTCTCCCTGTTGCCGGACGACGCGCTCAGATCAGCCCGCGCCCCCGCAACAAAGCATCCACACCCGGCATCCGGTCCCTGAAATCCAGCCATAGCCGGTCGGCGGGGGCCGAGCCGCCCTTTGACAGGATGGTCCGTTCCAGTTTCCGGGCGGTGTGCCTGTCGAAGATGTCGCCCGCCTCCTGAAAGGCGGCAAAGGCATCGGCGTCCATCACCTCGGACCACAGGTAGCTGTAATAGCCGCTGGCATAGCTGTCGCCGGCGAAGACATGGGCGAAATGCGGCGTCGCATGGCGCATCGGGATGGCGTCCGGGGCCTGCAGCCCCGCCAGCAGTTCGGCCTGCCGCGCCATCACGTCGTCGGGCGGCGCGCCGCGATGGAAGGCCAGGTCGACCAGCGCGCTTTCCAGATATTCGGTGGTCGAGAAGCCGGCATCGGCCCTGTCCGCCGCCAGCAATCGGTCGCGCAGGCCGGCGGGCAAGGGTTCGCCCGTCTCGTGGTGGCGGGCATGGGCATCCAGCACCTCGGGCTGTTCCAGCCAGTGTTCGTAAAGCTGGCTGGGCAATTCGACGAAATCCTGCGCGACAGAAGTGCCCGAGATCGAGGGCCAAGTCACTTCCGACAGGATGTGATGGGTCGCATGGCCGAATTCGTGGAACAGGGTATGCGCGTCATCCCATGACAGGAAGGCGGGCGCGCCCGCTTCCTCGGGCGGCGTGAAGTTGCAGACATTGACGACGATGGCGCGCTGGCCCGACCCGATCCGATGCTGGACCTGCAAGGACGAACACCACGCCCCCGACCGCTTGCCCGGCCGCGCGAAATAGTCGCCCAGAAAGATCGCCATCAGCCGGCCCTCGCGCGTGACTTTCCATGCCCGCACATCGGCTGACCAGAGCGGCGCGTCGACCGGCTGAAATTCCAGCCCGAAGAGGCGCCCGGCCACGTCGAAGACGGCGCCCAGCATCGCCTCCAGCGTCAGATACGGGCCGACCGTCGCGGCATCGACATCGTGTTCCCGCCGGCGCCGCCTTTGTGCATAGAGCCGCCAGTCCCAGGGCTCCAGCGCGCCGTTCACGCCGTCGTCACGCAGCATCGCGGTCAGCGCGGCCTCGTCCTCGGCGGCGCGCGCGCGGGCCGCCCGCCAGACCTGTCCCAGCAGATCCTGAACCCTGTCGGGCGTGGTGGCCATTTCCGGCTGAAGCTTGAAGGTCGCGAAATCCTCGTAGCCCAGCAATCGCGCGCGCTCATGGCGCAGCGCCAGGATCTCGGCGGCCAGCGGCAGGTTGTCGGTCGCGGTCCCGCCTGCGCCCTGCCCCGATCCGCGCGCGGTCCAGGCCCGGAACGCCACTTCACGCAATGTGCGCTCCTCGGCATGTTCGAGAAACGGCACGATCAGCGAGCGGTTCAGCGTCACGACCTGCCCGGCAAGGCCGCGCTCTCTGGCTGCCGCGCGCATTGCCCGGACCAGCCAGTCCGGCAGACCGCCAAGGCCGTGATCGGGCACCGGCAGCACGTAGTCGCGTTCGTCGGCCAGCACATTCTGGGAAAAATCCGTCGTCAGCACCGCCATCCGCGCCCGGATCGCCGCCATCCGGTCGCGGTCCGCGCCCTGCAGCCCGGCACCAGACCGGGTCAGGTCGCGCAAGGCCAGTTCGGTGATGCGCCGGTCCTCGGGGGCCAGATCCTGCGCGCTCGCGGCCACGGTGCTGACCCGCGCATAGAGGCGCGGATCCATGCTGGTGCGGCTGTTATACGCGGCCAGACGCGGTGCGAAATCGCGTTGCAGCGCCTCTCGCGCGGGGTTCGAATCTGTCGAGGAAAGCGTGTAGAAGATGGACAGCAGCCGGTTCAGCCCATCTTCCGCCGTCTCCATCGCGGCGACGGTATTGGCGAAATCGGCGGGATCGGGATTGGCCGCGATCGCCTCCATCGCCGCGCTGGCGGCGGCCAGTTCGCGGTCGAAGGCCGGAGCGAAATCGGAATCCCCGATCAGGTCGAAACGCGGCAAGCCCTGGGGGCCTGTCCAGCGGGTCAGTTCGGGATTCATCGCGGACCTCCTGTGCTGGAGCGAACCCTAGGTCAGGGACCGCCGGACTTCCAGACCCGCGCCAGCCGGCCTATGCTGCCCTGCAACCCCAGGCAGGAGTCCGCCATGATCGCCGTCATCTTCGAGGTCGAACCCAGGGGCGATGCTGAACGCGCCGATTATCTGGACATCGCCGCCGCGATGCGATCGCTGGTCGAGGAGATCGACGGCTTCATCTCGGTCGAACGTTTCCAGAGCCTGACCAATCCGGGCAAGATGCTGTCGCTGTCATTCTTCCGCGACGAGGCGGCGATCGAGCAATGGCGCAAGCTTGCGCGGCATCGCGCCGCGCAAGAGGCCGGCAGACACAGGCTGTTCGCCGATTATCGGCTGCGGATCGCGCATGTGATCCGAGATTACGGCATGAACGCGCGCGACCAGGCGCCAGAGGACAGCCGGGCCGCGAACGGATAGGGGTCTGGCCGGGCCGCCGCGATTCCGGCGCCGGGACGGCCCGGATCGCACCGAAATCTCAGCGCGCATCCTTGCAGACCGGGCAATCCTTGCGGCGCGCCGTGCGGATCGTCCGGGTCTCGCCATGAAGTCCGTCGAAGATCAGCATCCGGCCGCGCAGCGCATCGCCCGCACCGGTGATGGCCTTGATCGCCTCCAGCGCCATCAGGCTGCCGATCACGCCGGGCAGCGCGCCGACCACGCCGGCCTCGGCGCAGGCGGGGGCAAGTCCGGGCGCGGGTGCTGCGGGGAAAAGGCAGGTCAGGCAGGGGCCGCCGCGCGCGGGATCGTAAAGCGTGACCTGGCCTTCCCATTGCGCGATGGCGCCCGAGACCAGCGGGATCCGCGCAGCGGTCGCGGCCCGGTTGATCGCCTCGCGCGCGGCGAAGCTGTCGGTGCCGTCGACGATCAGGTCATGGTCCGCGAAAAGGGTGGTGTCTTCTTGCGTGATGCGGCGCGGCAGCGGCGTGACGGCGACATGCGGGTTCAGTGCCGTCATGGCGGCGGCGGCGGCCTGCACCTTGCCCTGCCCGCGCTGATCGCTGCGAAAGATCACCTGGCGTTGCAGGTTCGACAGGCTGACGCGATCATCATCGGCCAGCGTGATCCGCCCCACGCCCGCGGCCGCGAGATAAAGACAGACCGGCGCGCCCAATCCGCCCGCACCGACGACCAGCACCCGCGCCGCACGCAGCCGCATCTGACCCGGCCCGCCGATCTCGCGCAGGACGATGTGGCGGGCATAGCGTTCAAGCTCGGCGTCGCCGATATCGTCGTCCGGGGCGGGGGCGTTCAAGGGGGCGGGGGCGTCCAAGGG
>NZ_DHXG01000042.1:0-1958 GCF_002413585.1 Paracoccus sp. UBA5162 | reverse complement strand
GGGGGCGGGGGCGTCCAAGGGGGCAGCGCCGGGGGCGGGCCGGTCCAGCGGCGCGGCGGCGCGGGCGCGCAGGTGGCGCAGCCCGGCGCGATAGAGCAGGATCAGAGCCACGAGACCGCCGGCGAGCAGCCAGCCCCCCCGCGAGCCGCCGATCCGCGCGGCAAGCCCGCTGGCGGGGGCGATGGCGTGCAGCGCAACGATGCCCAGCCAGGCGCCGGCGATCATGGCAGTCGCCTGCCGACGTGGCATTTCGATGATCCATGCCAGAACGCCAAGTCCGACGATCAGCCACAGGCCCAGCATCAGCCCCGCCCGGTCGAGCCGAAGCCGCCCTGCCCGCGCGCGCTGTCGCCAAGCCCTGCGACCAGTTCGAAGGCAGCCTGCGGGGCCGGCGCGACAATCACCTGGGCGATGCGGTCGCCGTGGCCGACACGGAACGGCTCTTGTCCCAGATTGATCAGGATCACGCCCAGAGGCCCGCGATAATCGCAATCGATCGTGCCGGGCGCGTTGGGCAGCGCTATGCCGTGTTTCAGCGCAAGGCCCGAGCGTGCACGGATCTGCACCTCCCATCCCTGTGGAATTTCCAATGCCAGGCCGGTGGGGATCAGCGCCCGCTGGCCGGGCCCCAAGGTGATCCCCGACACGCGCGCCGGCGGCGGAAAATTCGCCCGCAGATCGGCACCCGCCGCGCCGGGCGTGGCATAGCCGGGCAGCGCCACACCGGGGTCGCCCTCGGGCAGGCGCATGATCCGGATGGTAGGAGTCTGGTGCATCCCGCGCCCCTTTCAAACGCAAGGGCCGCGCGGCTGGCGCCGGCGCGGCCCGTTTGCCGTGATCGCCACGGCGCGGATCAGCGCGGCGCGATCATCATGACCATCTGGCGACCTTCCAGCTTGGGCATGGCCTCGACCTTGCCCGCCTCGCCGACATCGTCGCGAACCCGGTTCAGAAGATCCAGCCCCAGATCCTGATGCGCCATCTCGCGGCCCCGGAAACGCAGCGTGACCTTGACCTTATCGCCGCCTTCGAGAAACTTCATCACGTTGCGCATCTTCACATCGTAATCATGGGTATCGGTTCCCGGGCGGAACTTCACCTCCTTGATGTCGATGATCTTCTGCTTCTTGCGGGCCTCGGCCTCGCGCTTTTGCTGTTCATACTTGAACTTGCCAAGATCCATGACCTTGCAGACCGGGGGGGTCGCGTTGGGCGAGATCTCGACCAGGTCCAGACCGCTCTCTCTTGCCATGTCCAGTCCGACCGAAGGCGAGACGACGCCGACATTTTCCCCTTCGGGACCGATCAGGCGGATTTCGGCGACGCGGATGCGTTCATTGACGCGGGGGCCGGTGTCGCGGGTGGGCGGTGCGTTATGCGGTCTGCGGGCTATGGCGATGCTCCTTTTATGGCCATGCGGGTGAGTGGCGTGAAAATAGGCTTCCCGCCGGCGCGATTCAACCGGATTTGATCCGGCAAGAGGCGCAAGAAGCCGCTTTTCGTGGCAGAATGACGGGCAGCGGCGGCTTTTCGGCTTGTCGCGCCTGTGTCATAGATCGGCGACAATGACGGGAAGGACAACGGCACGATGCGCAAAGCGGCTTTCGCGATCCTGATTCTTCTGCTGGTGGCGGCCGGCTGGTGGTGGATCACCTATCTGGACGAGGGTGCGACCGGCCCGGCCATCATCGGGTCCGCCCCACCCGATGTGAGGGTTCCCGTCGCTGAGGGTGTGACAGAACCGGTCAAGCTGCCCACGGCGACCCCCGACGCCACGCCGGAGACGGCTGGCGAGACGGCCCCGATCGCCGTCCAGCCCGCAACCGGATCCGACGGGACCGAGGTCGAGATTGGCCAACAGGCCGGCGACGCGGATGCCGAAACGGCCAGCGATGCCGCCGGGGCAGCCGCGGATGCCGCAGCCGATGCCGCAGCCATTGCCGCCGATGCCGCCGCCG
>NZ_DHXG01000041.1:14648-15093 GCF_002413585.1 Paracoccus sp. UBA5162 | reverse complement strand
GTCGCGACCATGGCCGACAATTACGCGCGGCTCTGCCGCATCTGGGACGAGGCCCGTGCGGGCCTGATGGAGGAGGTGGAAGCATGACCGCAACGATCAAGCTGACGGCCGCGCAGGCCATGGTGAGATGGCTCTCGGTGCAGCTGACTGAAGACGGTGAGCGTTTCGTCGAGGGTGTCTGGGCGATCTTCGGACACGGCAATGTCGCGGGGGTCGGCGAGGCGCTGCATCGCTTCCGGGAAGTCATTCCGACGTGGCGCGGCCAGAACGAGCAGACCATGGCCCATGCCGCCATCGCCTATGCGAAGACCAAACGACGGCGGAAGGCGATGGCCATCACCTCCTCCATCGGGCCGGGTTCGACCAACATGGTCACCGCCTGCGGGCTAGCGCATGTGAACCGACTGCCGGTCCTCATGATCTGCGGCGATGTCTTCGCCAACCG
>NZ_DHXG01000041.1:0-14266 GCF_002413585.1 Paracoccus sp. UBA5162 | reverse complement strand
GACTGCTTCCGCCCGGTCGCGCGCTATTTCGATCGCATCTCGCGGCCCGAACATCTTCTGACCGCGCTGCCGCGCGCGATGGCGATGATGACCGATCCGCAGAATTGCGGCCCTGCCGTGCTCGCCTTCTGCCAGGACGTGCAGGCCGAGGAATTCGACTACCCAGAGGACTTCTTCACGCCGCGCACATGGCGAATTCGGCGGCCGGAACCCGATCCGCGCGAGGTGGCCGACGTCGCCCGGATGATCGCCGAGGCCGAGTGCCCGGTGATCGTGTCGGGCGGTGGCGTGCTTTATTCCGGGGCCGACGAGACGCTTCGGACCTTCGCCGAGACGCACAACATTCCGGTGCTGGAAACCCAGGCCGGCAAGGGCGGCATCGTCGCGAGCCATCCACTGAACTTCGGCTCGCCGGGCGTGACCGGATCGGGCTGCGGTAACGAACTGGCAGCAAAGGCGGACCTGGTCATCGGAGTGGGCACGCGGTTCCAGGACTTCACCACCGGCTCGTGGACGGTTTTCGGCCGCGAGGGGCGCAAGCTCGTGTCGATCAACCTGCATCCCTATGACGCCTCCAAGCACCTTGCGACGCCGCTCGTCTCCGACGCGAAGGTCGCGCTCGAGAAGTTGACTGCTGCACTCGGTGATCTGCGCTTCGACGCGCATGACCCCTCGTCACGCGAGGACTGGATCGCCGAGGTCGGCCGCGTCACCGCGGCGCCGGAGCCCGACACGAACGCGTTGCCCACCGACGCACAGGTGATCGGCGCGGTGCAGCGCGTCGCGACCGACGAAACCGTGGCGATGTGCGCCGCCGGCACAATGCCCGGCGCTTTACAGGTGCTCTGGCAGGCTGCGCAGGGCGGCTATCACTTGGAATACGGCTATTCCTGCATGGGCTACGAGATCGCCGGCGCCATGGGCATCAAGCTCGCCGCGCCGGAGAAGGAGGTCATCTGTTTCGTCGGCGACGGCAGTTACATGATGGCCAATTCCGAGCTCGCCACCGCCGCCGCCCGCAAGGTGCCCTTCACGGTCGTTCTGACCGACAACTCGGGCTATGGCTGCATCAACCGGCTGCAGATCGAGTGCGGCGGGGCCGAATTCAACAACATGTACAAGGACAGCGACGTCTGGCCGAAGATCGACTTCGTCGCGCATGCCGCCGCAATGGGCGCCCATGCGGAGAAGGCCGCCGATATCGCGGATCTGGAACGCAAGATCGTCGAGGCCCGCAGCCGCGACGTGCCGAGCGTGATCCTGATCGAGACCGACGCGGTGCCCGGAACCGGGGCCGGTGGCCACTGGTGGGATGTCGCCGTGCCCCAGACTGGCGGACCCGAGCGGCTCGAAAACGCCCGCCGCCGCTACAACGCCAACGCGGCGCTTCAGAGAACCTTCAATTGATCTGTCCTTCGGGAGACACACCATGATCCTTTACGGCACGAACCCCATCGCGTGGTCCAACGACGACGACTGGTCGATTGGCGATCACCTGAGCCTCGACGACTGCCTGAGCGATTGCCGCGAGATCGGTTTCGACGGCATCGAGAAGGGGCACAAGATGCCCGGCGACGGCACGGAGCTGAAACAGGCGCTCGGAGCCTTTGGCCTGCGGTTCGCCGCGGGCTGGTTTTCGACCAACATCCTGACGAACGACATCGAGACCGAGAAGGCCCGCCTGAAAGAGTGGATCGCGTTCACCAAGGCGGCCGGCGGCGACCACATCAATGCCTGCGAGTGTTCGAACACGGTGCATGGCAGCGACGGAACCCCGGTGAACGTCCGCCCCATCATGACGGACGCCGAATGGGACCGCTTCTCGAAGGGCTACGAGGCGCTGTCGGCCTATGCGCACGAGCTTGGCGTCAAGATGGGCTATCACCACCATATGGGCACGATCATCGAAAGCGCGGCGGATATCGACCGCTTCATGGAGATGGCGGGCCCCGAGACGCGCCTTCTGCTCGATACCGGTCACGCATGGTTCGGCGGTGCCGATCCGGCCGAGGTTGCGCGGAAATACATGGGCCGCGTGAGCCACATTCATTGCAAGAACGTCCGCCCCGATATTGCCAGGCAAGTTCGCGAGCAGGGTCTGTCCTTTCTCGAAGGCGTGCGGCGCGGGGCCTTCACCGTGCCGGGCGACGACGAGGGCGCGGTGGACTTCGCGCCCGTTTTGAAGATCGCGGCCGAGCACGGCTACGACGGCTGGCTCGTGATCGAGGCGGAACAGGACAGCGCGGTGCGCGACCCCAAGCATTATCAAGCTCTCGGGCTGCGTTCGCTGAAGCGGATGGCGGCAGAGGCCGGCCTCGACACCGCACATGAAGCTGTTTGATCCCGACCACCCCTTCCTCGCCCCCGCCTGGCGGCGGGGGCTGATCGTCGCGCTTTGCCTGGGCTGGGCGATCTTCGAGTTGATCACCGGCGCGGTGTTCTGGGCGATCCTCTTCGGCGCGCTCGGGCTCTGGTGCCTCTACGAATTCTTCCTGTCCCCCAGGGCCCGGGCGCGGGGACGCGACCGCGAGGACGAGCGATGACCGATCTGCAAAGAAAACCCTTCGGCACGCATGGCAAGGTCCACGAGATCACGCCGCAATCGGCGGGCTGGCGCTATGTCGGCTTCTCACTCTACCGCCTGCGTGCGGGCGAGACGGCCGCCGAGGCGACGGGCGATCGCGAAGTCATCCTGGTGATGGTCGAGGGCAAGGCCGCCATCACCGGCGCCGGTCAGGACTGGGGCGTATTGGGCGAGCGGATGAACGTGTTCGAAAAGACGCCGCCCCATTGCCTCTACCTGCCGAACGGCACCGACTGGCAGGCAGTGGCCGAGACCGACTGCGTGATCGCGGTCTGCTCGGCGCCCGGACAGGGCGGTCACGAGGCACGCCGCATCGGACCGGACGGCATCACCCTCACCGAACGCGGCAAGGGCACCAATACCCGCCACATCAACAACATCGCGATGGAAAACGAGGATTATTGCGACAGCCTGCTGGTAACCGAGGTTTTCACGCCCGCAGGCCACTGGTCGTCCTATCCCAGCCACCGCCACGACGAGGACGACTTCCCCCGCATCACCTACCTCGAAGAGACCTATTACCACCGGCTGAGCCCGGCCTCGGGGTTCGGCATCCAGCGGGTTTATACCGATGATGGCGGGCTCGACGAGACCATGGCGGTCTCGGACGGCGATGTGGTTCTGGTGCCCCGCGGACACCATCCCTGCGGCGCGCCTTACGGATTCGAGATGTACTACCTCAACGTGATGGCCGGACCGCTGCGCAAGTGGCGCTTCGTGCCAGCGCCGGAAGTCGAGTGGATCATGCAAGGCGACGCATGAAGCCGAAGACGTCAGGCGCGAACGAACAACCTGCGTTCTGCCCGCGCGGTCTGGTCGAGGAATTCGACCACCGCTTGCACCCGGCGGTCCGTCTTGAGGTTCTCGTGCCAGACCGTCCAGTAGCTGCATTCCACGCGGACCTCCGGAAGCAAGGGTTCGAGATCCAATCCGGCAACCATGAAATCGTGCAGCACTCCGATCCCAGCGCCCATGCGAACCGCCTCGACCTGGCCGATCGCGGTCGCCACCTCTATGGTCGATCGCCAGTCCGCGAGAATGTCCGAGGCATAGTTCAGTTCGGGCGTGTAGATCAGATCCTCCACGTAGCCGACAAGCTCGTGCCGGGCAAGATCCGCAACGCTGTCCGGCCGCCCCCGCCTCGCGATGTAGCCTGTCGATGCGTAAAGCCCGAGCGTGTAGTCGGTCCCGCGCGGGCCGCGATCGGCGAGAGAGCAGAGGAACTCGTCCCAGAAGACCTCTGCCTCGCTGGGGCTGGACGGCGATGCCAAGAACCTCTCTGCGGCCGTCCAGGTTGACGGCGACCGCCACTATGGCCGCGACTCTGGCGATCCGGCCGCCACGCCGCACCTTGATGTAGGTGGCGTCGAGCCAGAGGTAGGGCCATTCGCCTTCAAGGGGCCGGCCCAGGAATGCATTGACCCGTTCATCGATCTCGCCGCAAAGCCGCGAGACCTGGCTCTTGGACACGCCGGTCATGCCCATGGCTTTGACCAGATCCACCGAGCGGGTCGAGAGTCCTTGGACATAAGCCTCCTGAATGACCGCCGTCACGGCCTTTTCCGCCGCTCTGCGGGGCTCCAGGAACTCGGGGAAGCACGTGTCCTTGCGCAGATTCGGGATCATCACGTCGACCCTCCCGGCGCGGGCCTCCCAGGCTCTGGACCGATAACCGCTGCGGTGGTTCACACGGTCGTCGCTGCGTTCGTGCGCCCCGGCGCCGCACAGCTGGTCGACATCCAGCGCCATGAGGCGGTCGGCCGCGAACCCGAGCATCTCGGCAAGCAGGTGGATGTCGGATGTCTCCGACAAAAGCGCGCGCAGCGCCGCGGTCTCTGATAGGCTGTCCTTGGTCATGGTTGATCTCCTCGGTCAAAGGTCGGGTCGGCAAACCAAACCTTGGCCGAAGAACAGCCGTGGCCGCCAAGCGACCCGCACGGACCTCGCTTCGCTACGCGAAGGCTCCGCGCTGCCCGCGCTACCTGCGGGAACTACACCAACTGTCGGGACACCGCTTGTGCAAGGATCGACCATAGTCAATTTCGCTGTGTCTACCCCGTCACAGGTGCCCGAAAATCGACCGTAACTCCCCCCAAGGCGCTTACACCTGTTGGTATTTTTGTTGGTGTCGACGTAATTTCCGCTTTTTTCAATGCTGTCGCCTTCCCTACGGGCTGCCACCGTCACCTCTTTCTCCTCCGCGCCTCGAACAGCCTGTTGCTGTTTGTGCCGCATTGAACGCGCTGATGTGCGGCATGAGCGGCTTGGAAACCGGCTCTGCAATCGGGTCGGCGCTGTTCTGCATGATTTGCATAGCCGCCAATCGCTTGCCGGATCGGGTGAATTGCGGGTGGTTTTCGGTTGACTTCGGGCGGGCGGCGGCTAAAAGGCGGGCTTCAAACGAATTCCACGGGGTTTGCGCCGCGCTTTCCCCGAAGCAGGAGCAGTAACCATGGCGAAGCCGACGACCATCAAGATCCGGCTGAACTCGACCGCCGGGACCGGCCACTTCTATGTGACCAAGAAGAATGCCCGGACGATGACCGAAAAGATGACCGTTCGCAAATACGATCCGGTCGTGCGGCAGCATGTCGAATACAAGGAAGGCAAGATCAAGTAGCGATCATGCCTGTTGCCCGGGGCCAAGCCCGACTTCGATAGAAGCCGTCAGGCGCCGCGCGTCGGGACGTCCCGGAATTCGTCCGGAAACCGGAAGGGTGTTGCGATTGCGCGATGCCCTTTTTCCGTATTCCGCGCGGCAATTCCGGCCACGGGTGGCGGCGGTTGTTCAGCGGTTGGCCGGGAACCGGGCATCGGCGCCGCTATCCGGCCTCGCGAACCCGCTCCTCGACCACCTCGAAAGGGACCGAGGGCTCGTCCTTGGCTGCGCGGATGACCAGCGAGGTCTTGACGCTGGCCACATTCGGGGCCGCGGTCAGGCTGTTGGTGAGAAACCGCTGGAACGTGGGCAGATCGGGCGAGACGCATTTCAGGATGAAATCGATCTCGCCGTTCAGCATGTGACATTCGCGCACCAGCGGCCATGCCTTCACCAGCGTCTCGAAGGCCGAAAGGTCGCGTTCCGATTGCGCCGCAAGCCGGACCATCGCGAAGACCTGAACCTCGAAACCCAGTTCGCGGGGGTCGATATCGGCGTGGTAGCCGCGGATATAGCCCATCTCTTCCAGCGTCCGGACACGCCGCAGGCAGGGCGGGGCCGAGATGCCCACGCGACGCGCCAGTTCGACATTGGTCATCCGGCCATCGGCCTGCAATTCGGCCAGGATCTTGCGGTCGATGTCGTCCAGTCTCGCGCCTGCCATGCTGCTCTTTCTTGAAACGGGTTCCGGCGTTGCGGGAAACTACAATGCGGCCCGCGTTTACGCAACATTCTTTCCGGCCTCGGCCATGTTGCACAAGCCGAACCAAGGGATTACCTGATGCCTCAAATCGAAAGCGGGGCGCAAGATGAGTGACGACACGCATGTGAAACTTCTGATCATCGGGTCGGGACCGGCGGGCTATACCGCGGCCGTCTATGGTGCCCGCGCGATGCTGAACCCGATGCTGATCCAGGGGATGCAGCCGGGCGGCCAGCTGACCATCACCACCGAGGTCGAGAACTGGCCGGGCGAGACCGAAATCCAGGGTCCCGACCTGATGGTGAAGATGGAGTCCCATGCCAGGGCGATGGGCGCCGAGGTCGTCACCGATATCGTCACCAAGCTGGATCTGGGCCGCCGGCCTTTCACGGCCGAATGCGACAGCGGCGCGCGGATCACGGCGGATGCGGTGATTCTGGCGACCGGCGCACAGGCGCGCTGGCTGGGGCTGCCCAGCGAGGAAAGGTTCAAGGGGTTCGGCGTCAGCGCCTGCGCGACCTGCGACGGGTTCTTCTATCGCGGCCGCGAGGTGCTGGTCGTCGGCGGCGGCAATACAGCGGTCGAGGAGGCGCTGTTCCTGACCAAATTCGCCTCGAAGGTCACACTGGTCCATCGCCGCGACAGCCTGCGGGCAGAAAAAATCCTGCAAAACCGGCTATTCAAGAACCCGAAGGTCGAGATCGTCTGGGATCACGAACTGGCCGAGGTGACGGGGACCGAGAACCCGCTGGGGGTCAGCGGCGCCGTGCTGACATCCGTCAAGGATGGCGGGACGCGGCGGATCGCCGTGGACGGGGTTTTCATCGCCATCGGCCATGCGCCGTCCAGCGAACTTGTCAAGGACCAGCTTGACCTGCATTCCGGCGGCTATGTGAAGGTCGAGGCCGGGTCCACGCGGACCTCGATCCCCGGCGTCTTCGCGGCGGGCGACCTGACAGACCACATCTATCGGCAGGCCGTGACCAGCGCCGGAATGGGCTGCATGGCGGCGCTGGACGCCGAAGCCTGGCTGGCCGAACGTGACGAGGCGGGCGAACCCGATCCGGCCGGCGCCGAACTGCCCGAACAAGCCCCGGCCGGGTGATCTGCCGGCTTGCCTGCGGGTATCGTCGGTCAGGCGGCGGGACGCGCCCCTGCGCTGTTGGCGCGAAAAGTGCGGGCCCAGGTTGAAACTTGCCTGCGGGGCGGCTAAGCGCGACGGGTTCGTAGCCGGCCGGTTCTCGGCTGCCTGCCCACTTTCGTTCAGCCATCCGAGCCCTTGCACATGACCCATCCGAACCAGACGCCGATCCCCGAGCTTTATGTCTCGCCCGAAGCCGCCGCCGCATTGAAGGACGAGGCGGGCCACATGCCCAGCTGGGATCTGACGCAGCGCCAGATCTGCGATCTGGAACTGCTGATGAATGGCGGCTTCAATCCGCTGAAAGGGTTCATGACCCGGGCCGATTACGACGGTGTTGTCAGCGAGATGCGGCTGGCCTCGGGGGCGCTGTGGCCGATGCCCATCAACCTCGATGTCAGCGAGGCCTTCGCCGAAGGGCTGGAGCCGGGCACCGACATCGCGCTGCGCGATCAGGAAGGCGTCATCCTGGCGATCATGTCGGTCACCGACAAATGGCGGCCGAACAAGGCACGAGAGGCCAAAGAGGTCTTTGGCGCCGATGATCTGGCCCATCCGGCGGTGAACTATCTTCACAATGTGGCGGGGCCGGTCTATCTGGGCGGTCCGATCAAGGGCCTGCAGGCGCCGACCCATTACGATTTCCGCGGTCGCCGCAACACGCCCAACGAATTGCGCACCATGTTCAAGAAGCTGAACTGGCGGCGCGTCGTCGTGTTCCAGACCCGCAACCCGCTGCACCGCGCGCATCAGGAACTGACCTTCCGGGCCGCGAAAGAGGCGCAGGCCAACCTGATGATCCACCCGGTCGTCGGCATGACCAAGCCTGGCGACGTGGATCACTTTACCCGCGTCCGCTGCTACGAAGCGGTGCTGGACAAATATCCGCAGGCCACGACCACGCTGTCGCTGCTGAACCTGGCCATGCGGATGGGCGGCCCGCGCGAGGCGGTCTGGCACGGCCTGATCCGCGCCAATCACGGCGCCACTCATTTCATCGTCGGCCGTGACCATGCCGGCCCGGGCAAGAACAGTGCGGGCGAGGATTTCTACGGTCCCTACGAGGCGCAAGATCTGTTCCGCAAGTATCAGGACGAGATCGGCGTCGAGATGGTCGATTTCAAGCATATGGTCTATGTGCAGGAACGTGCCCAATACGAACCCGCCGACGAGATCGAGAAAGGCGTGACCGTCCTCAACATCAGCGGCACCGAACTGCGCCGCCGCCTGCGCGAGGGGCTGGATATCCCGGATTGGTTCAGCTTTCCCGAAGTGGTGCGCGAACTGCGCCGCAACTCGCCTCCGCGCGCGCAGCAAGGTTTTACGGTGTTCTTCACCGGCCTCAGCGGCAGCGGCAAATCGACCATTGCCAACGCGCTGATGGTCAAGCTGATGGAGATGGGCGGCCGTCCGGTCACGCTGCTGGATGGCGATGTGGTCCGCAAGCATCTGTCCAGCGAGCTTGGCTTTTCCAAGGAACATCGCGACATCAACATCAAGCGGATCGGCTATGTCGCCTCCGAGATCAGCAAGAACGGCGGGATCGCGATCTGCGCGCCGATCGCGCCCTATACCGCCACCCGCCGCGCCGTCCGCGAAATGACCGAGGCCTACGGCGCCTTCGTCGAAATCCATGTCGCGACCGATCTGGAAGAATGCGAACGCCGGGACCGCAAGGGGCTCTACAAGTTGGCGCGTGAGGGAAAGATCAAGGAATTCACCGGGATTTCCGATCCCTATGAAGAGCCGCAAAACCCGGAATTGCGCGTCGATACCAAGGATCGCGACGTTGATGGATGCGCCCATCAGGTGCTGCTGACGCTGGAAAGCATGGGATTGATCGGGCTGAACTGAGGCGGGCGCGGTCCGGCCATTTCACGGATTTCCGACGGCCGCATCAGGGTTTCGCGGCCGTCGCATCGATGCAAGTGGCGAATGTGGGGAGCAGACATCTTGTCCGGCCTGGTGATTTCCCTGACGACCATTCCGCCGCGTCTGCCGCGAATCCGGCCGACGCTGCTGGATCTGCTGAATCAGTCGGCGCCGGTGGACGAGATCCGGCTGTATCTGCCGCGGCGCCACCGCCGGTTTCCGCTGGCCGAAGCCGAGATTCCCGATTTGCCCAAAGGTATCCGGCTGATCCTGGTCGACGAGGATTTCGGACCCGCGACCAAGGTTCTGCCGGCCGCGCGGGATCTGGCGGGGCAGGATGTCGAACTGATCTTCTGCGACGACGATCAGGCCTATGATCCCGATTGGGCAGGCTGGTTCCTTGAGGCGCGCAGGCAGCATCCCGACGCCTGCCTGGTTCAGAAGGGATACAATCTCGAGGATCGGCCCGAAGGCACGAAATACTATCCGCGCCACGATCCCGCCCACCAGCCGCGCGCGCAGCGTTTCCGGCGCGACCTGCGCTATCGCCTGCGGCGCGCGGCAAGTCTGGGAACGTGGCGTAAAAAACCCTTTGTCAAAAGTGGCTATCTGGACATCCTCGAAGGCTATCGCGGTGCGATGATCCGTCCCGATTTCCTGCCTGCCGAGGCGTGGGACATCCCCGAGACGTTGTGGATGGTTGACGATCCCTGGCTGTCGGGCCATCTGTTGCGCAATGGCCATCCGATCTGGCTGATCGCCGAAGCGCCACAGCCGACCCGCAGCCACGATGCGCGGCTGCTGGACGGGTTGAAACATTTCGTCGACAACGGATGCGATCGGCGCCAGGCCGATACCATGGCGATCGAGTATTTCCGCCGCCGCTATGGTCTGTGGCCCGATGGCAAGCCGCCGCAGCAGGCACCGGACGAATTGCCGCCACGTCCCGCCTAGGGTCGGGTGGCGGCGCAAAGCGGGCCCGGTCCATGGGTCAGGTTCCTTGCCGAAGGCATCGAAAGGACAGGGCATGACGGATCGCGACGCCGCCACGACGCAGGACTTCAATCCCTGGGTGGCGACGATCCTGCTGCTTCTGGGCAATTTCATGAACCTGCTTGACATCACCATCGTGAATGTCGCGCTGCCTTCGATCCAGCGCGATCTGATGGCCTCGGCCAGCCAGATGGAATGGGTCTCGGCGGCCTATGTGCTGGCCTTCGCGGCCGGGCTGCTGCCGTTCGGCCGGTTCGGCGACAAGCTGGGCCGCAAGCGGCTGTTCCTGTGGGGCGTGGGGCTGTTCACGCTGTCATCGGCGGTTTGCGGGCTGGCCCGCGACATGCCCATGCTGATCGGATCGCGCGCGGTCCAGGGCCTGGGCGGCGCGATGATGGTGCCGCAGGTGATGGCGATCATGCATGTGATCTTTCCGCCCGACGACAAGGCGCGGGCCTTTGCGCTGTCCGCCGTCGTGATCAGTCTGGGGGCCGTGACCGGGCCGCTGCTGGGCGGCGCGCTGATCACGGCCGATCTGTGGGGACTGGACTGGCGGCCGATCTTCCTGGTCAATCTGCCGGTCGGCGCGCTGGTGATGGTGCTGGGCGGCCGCCTGATCCCGGCGCTGGATCCCGACCGGCAGATGAGCATCGACTGGCCGGGCGTCGGCCTGTTCGGGCTGACCATCACCATGATCGTGCTGCCGGTGATCGAGGGCGCACTGCTGGGCTGGCCCTGGTGGTGCATCGCCCTGCTGGCGGGCGCCCTGCCGATGGCCGCGCTGTTCGTCTGGCGGCAGCTTCGGCTGGCGCGATCCGGACGCACGCAGCTGCTGCCGGTCGCGCTGATGCGGAACAAGGGCTATCTGTCGGGCCTGCTGATGGTGCTGCTGCATTTTTCGGCGATTCCGGGAATGTTTCTGGTGCTGGCCATCTATTTCCAGACCGGATTCGGGCTGGATCCGTTCCAGTCCGGTCTTGCGACCGCGCCCTTTCCGCTGGGCGTGATGACGGGCAGCTTCATCACCGGGCGTTTCGGCGCCAGGGGGCTGGCTGTGCGGATGGGAGTGGGGGCGCTGGTGCTGCTGATCGGGATGGCGTTTCTGCGCCATGTCGCCGGCAACCCGCCGCAGCCCTTCTCGGCGCTGGCGTTCACGCTGCCACTGGCGTTTTGCGGTTTGGGCATGGGGCTGGCGATCTCGCCCCTGTTCCAGCTTGTCCTGCATGCCGTGCCCGAACGGGATGCGGGCGCCGGGGCGGGGGCGATGCAGGCGTTTCAGCAGGTCGGTTCGGCGGTGGGCATCGCGACCGTGTCCAGCCTGTTCTTCGTGCGGCTGAAGGCCGGGGGCGGACAGGATTATCCGGCCGCCATGAACCATGCGCTGACCTATCAGCTTTTCGCATTCACGGCGATCCTGATCATCCTCGGCCTGCGGCGCTGGACCATGGGGCCGCCCCGGCCCGGCAAGAACCCGCCGGCAGACACGCCGTTGGCGGAATGAGCGGCTGGCGTTCGTCGCTGGAAGTTTTCGCGTTGGACCGCGATGCCAGCCGGGTGCTGCTGCGTTGCGACCGGCTGATCGAAGCGCCGAACTGGCATCCGGACGGCTGGTTCCTGGTCAATGGCGGCGGCCATCTGTGGCGCGCGGATGCCCGGGGGCTTTGGCGCATCGATACCGGCGAACTGCATCGCTGCAACAACGATCACGGTTTCCTGCCCGACGGGCGGATCATCCTCTCCTGCCAAAGCGACAGCGGCGCAGGCATCCATGTTCTGGAACGGAACGGTCCGCGCGATCTTGGCCTTGCGCGCCCAAGCTGGTGGCATTCGGCGCATGGAAACCGGATCGCCTATGCCTGCGCGCGCGGCGGCGACCGGGTGGTGCGTGTTGCCGTCCTGGACATGGCAAGCGGGGTCGAGCGGGTCCTGACACCGGGCCTCGCCCATCACGACGGGCCGGATTTCTCGGCCTGCGGCGAATTCATCTGGTTCAATTCGGATGCGACCGGGCAGGCCCAGATCTGGCGGATGCGGGCTGATGGCAGCGAGGCCGCTCCGGTCTTTCGCGACGCAAACGTGAACTGGTTTCCGCATCCCTCGCCCTGCGGCAGGCACGTTCTGTATCTGGCCTATCCGCCGGGAACCCAAGGCCATCCCCGCGACCGGTCCGTCCAGTTGTGGCTGATGGATATCAACGGCGGCAACAGACGGCGCGTGGTCGATCTGCACGGCGGTCAGGGCAGCCTCAACGTTCCCTGCTGGGCACCCGATGGCAGCGCCTTCGCCTTCATGCGCTATGCGCGCGAACAGCCAGCACCGGGGCGTGCCCCGGTGCAGCCTGTCAATGGACGCTGACCGGCGACAATTCGTTCTGCCGGGCCAGCATGAAGGCCAGAGAACGGTCTCGCACCAGCGCCAGACGCTCGCCGTCGGCATCGTGGACGGCATACATCGTGTCGAGGTCGGGAACCTGTTCACGCACCTCTTCGGGCAGGGTGCTGGTCGCGATCTTGCGGATATAGACGGTGTTGGCGCTGTCGCCTTCGCCGAAATCGAATTTGGTATCCATGATGATCCCCTTTATTTGCGGCTGATCGGAATGGTCTGGACGACCTGTTGCGGTGCCGTTCGCCTCAGGTCGATGTGAAGCAGCCCGTTCTCGATATCGGCCGAGACGACCTCGACCCCGTCGGCCAGAACGAAACTGCGCTGAAAGGCGCGCGAGGCGATGCCGCGATGCAGGAAGACGCGATCGTCATCGGCCGGTGCCATGCGGCCCCTGATGACAAGCTGCCGATCCTCGGTGGTGACGGCCAGATCGTCCTGGGCGAAACCCGCGACCGCCAGCGTGATGCGAAAGCCATCCGGCGCGACATGTTCGATGTTGTAGGGCGGATAGCCTTCCGATCCCTTGGCCGCCCGCTCGGCCAGCCGTTCAAGCTGGTCGAAACCCAGCAGATAGGGATGCGTCCCCAGTGAAATCTTGCTCATTTCTCAGCCCTTGTCCATGAAAGCGACTGTCGGAGGATCCCGTCGCGGCAACCCTTCCGGTTTCAATATGTGAATGAATCGCCGCCGGCGCAAGGTTCGCGCCGGGTTCAGCGCCGCGCCCGCCCGGTCCGGGGCGGCTGACGCAAGCTTCTTGTTAACACAGCGGCCGCAAGGGGCTATAAGAAAGGAAAGCAGGCCTGTCAGCGAAGTGTCGCCCCATGAACATGCATCACGAAATGTCCCATGACCAGATCGCGCGGGCGCGGCTGACCGCGCTGCGCTGCGAGCATCGTGATCTTGACGAGGCGATCTCGGCGCTGTCGTCGCAACAGCTGACCTCGACGCTGACCCTGCAGAGACTGAAAAAGCAGAAACTGGCGCTGAAGGACCAGATCGCCCGCCTGGAAGACGAACTTACCCCGGACATCATCGCCTGATTGCGGCGTAGCGCCGCGCGCGCTATGGCGTTGTCCGGCCAGAAAAGGGGGCGGCGCATGGAAAAACCCGTTGGAATCATCATGGGCAGCCAGTCGGACTGGGCGACCATGCGCGAGGCGGCGACAATTCTGGACGATCTCGGGGTCGGCTTCGAGGTCCGGATCGTCAGCGCCCATCGGACGCCTGACCGGCTGTGGGATTATGGCAAGGGCGCAGTGACGCGCGGCCTGAAGGTGATCATCGCCGGGGCCGGCGGGGCGGCGCATCTGCCCGGAATGATGGCCTCCAAGACCCGGCTGCCTGTGATCGGCGTGCCGATCCAGACGCGGGCCCTGTCGGGTGTCGATTCGCTCTATTCCATCGTGCAGATGCCCAAGGGGTTTCCGGTCGCGACCATGGCCATCGGCGCGGCCGGGGCCGCCAATGCCGGGCTGATGGCGGCGGCGATCCTGGCGCTTGGCGATCCGGATCTTGCGCGGCGGCTGGAGGATTGGCGGGCCGCGCTGTCCGCCTCTATCCCCGAGGAGCCCGCCGATGAATGAGATTCGCAGCATCGGCATTCTCGGAGGCGGTCAACTGGGTCGGATGTTGTCGGTCGCGGCCAGCCGTCTTGGCCTGCGCTGCCATGTCTTCGACCCCGGCGCGGCGCCAGCGGGCGAAGTGGCATGGCGGCTGACGACCGCACCCTACGAAGATGACCATGCCCTTGCCGCCTTTGCCGAAAGCGTGGACGTGATCACCTACGAATTCGAGAACGTGCCGACCTCGGCACTGGATCTGCTGGAACGCCTGCGCCCGATACGCCCCGGCCGCCATGCGCTGGCGGTGTCGCAGGACAGGCTGGCCGAAAAGACCTTTCTGAACGAGATCGGGCTGGCCACGGCG
>NZ_DHXG01000051.1:8664-8919 GCF_002413585.1 Paracoccus sp. UBA5162 | reverse complement strand
CCAAGGCCCACCTGCATCAATGCATCCATCTTTTCGCGGATCGACGGAACGGCAGCAAAGAAGGTCTGCGCATCTTCAACCGTCATATCAAGAACGTCGGCTATGCTTTTGCCCTTGAACTGAATTTCAAGTGTCTCGCGATTGTATCGCTTGCCCTTGCAGGTCTCGCATTCGACATAGACATCGGGCAGGAAATGCATCTCGATCTTGATGACGCCGTCGCCCTGACAGGCCTCGCAGCGGCCGCCCTTGACG
>NZ_DHXG01000051.1:0-8358 GCF_002413585.1 Paracoccus sp. UBA5162 | reverse complement strand
CCGCCCTTGACGTTGAAGCTGAAGCGCCCGGGCTTGTAGCCGCGGGCCTTGGATTCGGGCAGCCCGGCGAACCAGTCGCGGATGGGCGTGAAGGCGCCGGTATAGGTGGCCGGGTTCGACCGGGGCGTGCGGCCGATCGGGCGCTGGTCGATGTCGATGACCTTGTCCAGATGTTCCAGCCCCTTGATCGTCTCGCAGGGGGCCGGGGTCTGGCGCGCCCCGTTCAGGCGCAGGCTGGCGGTCTTGAACAAGGTCTCGATCGTCAGGGTCGATTTTCCGCCGCCCGAGACCCCCGAGACACAGACGAACTTGCCCAGCGGGAATTCCGCCGTGACATCCTGCAGGTTGTTGCCTGTGGCCCGGACCACGGTGACCTTCTTGCCGTTGCCCTTGCGGCGTTCGGACGGCACCGCGATCTGGCGCGCGCCGGACAGGTATTGACCGGTCAGGCTGGCCGGATCGGCGGCGATCTGGTCGGGCGTGCCCTGGCTGACGACGCTGCCGCCATGCACGCCCGCGCCCGGACCCATGTCGAAGACGTAATCGGCGTGGCGGATCGCGTCCTCGTCATGTTCCACGACCAGCACCGAATTGCCCTGATCACGCAGGTTCATCAGCGTGCGCAGCAGACGGTCATTGTCGCGCTGATGCAGCCCGATGCTGGGTTCGTCCAACACATACAATACGCCGGTCAACCCGCTGCCGATCTGGCTGGCAAGCCGAATCCGCTGTGATTCGCCGCCCGACAGCGTGCCCGCCGCGCGTGACAGCGTCAGATAATTCAGTCCGACATTGACAAGAAAACCAAGGCGTTCGCGAATCTCCTTCAGAATCGCGGCGGCGATCTCGTTCTTCTGCTTCGACAGATGTTTCGGCGCGTCCTCGACCCAGTCCAGCGCGTCCTGGATCGAGCGTTCCACGACCTGCCCGATATGGTCGCCGGCGATCTTAACGGCCAGGGCCTCGGGCTTCAGGCGATAGCCGTTGCAGGCGCCGCAGGGACGGTTGTTCTGATACCGCTCGAATTCCTCGCGCACCCATTGGCTGTCGGATTCACGAAGACGACGCTGCATGTTCGGGATCACACCCTCGAAGACGCGGCTGATTTCATAGACCCGGCCGGCATCGTCGAAACGGAACTTGATCTGGTCTTCGCCCGATCCGTAGAGGAACATCTGCCGGACATGGTCGGGCAAATCCTTCCACGCGGTCTTCTTGTCGAAGCCGTAATGCCTGGCCAGCGCGTTGACGGTCTGGGTCAGATAGGCCGATTTCGACTTGGCCCAGGGCAGAATCGCGCCCTTGTCCACCGACAATCCGGCATCGGGCACGACAAGCCGTTCGTCGAAGAACAGCTCGACTCCCAACCCGTCGCAGACCGGGCAGGCGCCGAAGGGCGCGTTGAAGCTGAACAGCCGCGGCTCGATTTCCGGAATGGTGAAGCCACTGACCGGACAGGCGAAATTTTCGCTGAAGGTGATGCGGAGCGGATCGCCCTCGGCGGGTGCGGTTTCCAGCACGGCGATGCCGCTGGCCAGATCCAGCGCGGTGCGCAGGCTGTCGGCCAGCCGGGTTTCCAAGCCCTCGCGCACGACGATCCGGTCCACCACCACATCGATGTTCTGGCGGAATTTCTTGTCCAGGGTCGGCGGCTCGTCCAGGTCATGGAATTCGCCGTTGACCTTGACGCGCTGGAAGCCCTGCTTCCTAAGTTCCAGAAACTCCTTGCGATATTCGCCCTTGCGGTCACGCACGATGGGCGCCAGCAGATAGGCGCGGGTGCCTTCTTCCATTGCCATGATCCGGTCGACCATGTCCTGGACCTGCTGCGCCTCGATCGGCAGGCCGGTGGCGGGGCTGTAGGGGGTGCCGGCGCGGGCAAAAAGAAGCCGCAGGTAATCGTATATTTCCGTGACGGTTCCGACAGTTGACCGGGGATTCTTCGAGGTCGTCTTCTGTTCGATGCTGATCGCGGGGGACAGGCCGCTGATGTGATCCACGTCTGGCTTGCCCATCATGTCCAGAAACTGCCGGGCATAGGCCGACAGGCTTTCGACATAGCGGCGCTGACCCTCGGCATAGATCGTATCGAAGGCGAGGCTGGACTTGCCGCTGCCCGACAGCCCGGTGATGACCACCAGCCGGTCGCGCGGAATATCCATGTCCACGCCTTTCAGATTGTGCTCGCGCGCGCCGCGAATCTCGATGAACTTCTGTTCCATGAAGCGAGCCCTTGACCGACCAGTCGCATCACATAGTCAGGCGGGTTGAAAAAGCAACCGGCTTACGAGAACATATACAGAACGCAGATGCAAGCAGCCGCGGAAAGATCCTGTCTGGATCATCAGGGCGGGATTTGTCGGTCGAGGCGAGGGTCGATCCGGATCGGGCGATGACCCGCAACCCTTGGCTTCGGCCCAGGAAAGGAGAGGCGCCGATTTGCGACCTTCGGAGCGGCCGGGACGCCGACGCTTGCGCTGCGGTGCGGCATGGGTAGGATGCTGCCGACGATGACAGGGGGACCGGCATGTTCAACAAGATTCTGGTGGCCAACCGTGGCGAGATCGCAATCCGTGTGATGCGGGCGGCGAACGAATTGGGCAAGCGGACGGTCGCGGTCTTCGCCGAAGAGGACAAGCTGGGCCTGCACCGCTTCAAGGCTGACGAGGCCTATCGCATCGGCGAGGGGCTGGGCCCGGTTGCGGCCTATCTGTCCATCCCCGAGATCATCCGCGTGGCCAGGGAATGCGGCGCGGATGCCATTCATCCGGGCTATGGGCTGCTGTCCGAGAATCCCGATTTCGTCGATGCCTGCGCGGCTGCCGGGATCACCTTCATCGGCCCGAAGGCGGAAACCATGCGCGCGCTTGGCGACAAGGCCAGCGCCCGGCGCGTGGCGATCGGGGCCGGGGTGCCGGTGATCCCCGCGACCGGGGTGCTGGGCGAGGATTTCGACGCCATCAAGCGCGAGGCCGCCGAAATCGGCTATCCGCTGATGCTGAAGGCGTCCTGGGGCGGCGGCGGTCGCGGCATGCGCCCGATCAACGGCCCCGAGGAACTGGTGGACAAGGTTCGCGAGGGCCGGCGCGAGGCCGAGGCGGCGTTCGGCAATGGCGAGGGCTATCTGGAAAAGATGATCCTGCGCGCCCGCCATGTCGAGGTGCAGCTTCTGGGCGACGCGCATGGCGGGCTGTATCATCTGTATGAACGCGACTGTACCGTGCAACGCCGCAACCAGAAGGTCGTGGAACGTGCCCCCGCGCCCTATCTGACCCAGGCGCAGCGCGACGAGGTCTGCAATCTGGCCCTGAAGATCGGGCAGGCGGTCGGCTATGAATGCGCCGGCACGGTCGAGTTCCTGATGGATATGGATGACGACCGGTTCTATTTCATCGAGGTCAATCCGCGGGTCCAGGTCGAACATACCGTCACCGAGGAGGTGACCGGCATCGACATCGTGCAGGCACAGATCAAGATCGCGGAAGGATCGACGCTGGCCGAGGCAACCGGCGCCGCCTCGCAATCCGACATCACCCTGTCGGGCCATGCGGTGCAGTGCCGGGTCACGACCGAGGATCCGCAAAACAACTTCATCCCCGATTACGGCCGCATCACCGCCTATCGGTCGGCCACCGGCATGGGGATCCGGCTGGATGGCGGCACCGCCTATGCGGGGGGCGTGATCACGCGCTACTACGATTCGCTGCTGGTCAAGGTCACGGCCTGGGCGCAGACGCCGGAACAGGCGATCAGGCGGATGGACCGGGCCCTGCGCGAATTCCGCGTGCGCGGCGTCAGCACGAATATCGATTTCGTCATCAACCTGCTGAAACACCAGACCTTTCTGGACAACACCTATACGACCAAGTTCATCGACACGACCGATGATCTGTTCACCTTCAAGAAGCGGCGCGACCGGGCGACCAAGATCCTGACCTATCTGGCCGACATCACCGTGAACGGGCATCCCGAGACCGCAGGCCGGGCATTGCCGCCGGCGCAGGCTCATCCGCCGGTTCCGCCAGCGCCGCTGGCCGATCCGGCCCCCGGCACCAGGCAATTGCTGGAGGAAAAGGGCGCGCAGGCCGTGGCCGACTGGTTGGCCGCGCAAAAGCAATTGCTGATCACCGACACGACCATGCGCGACGGGCACCAGTCGCTGCTGGCCACGCGGATGCGGTCGATCGACATGATCCGCATCGCGCCCAGCTATGCCGCCAACCTGCCGCAGCTCTTCAGCGTGGAATGCTGGGGCGGTGCGACCTTCGACGTGGCCTATCGCTTCTTGCAGGAATGTCCCTGGCAGCGGCTGCGCGACATCCGCGCCAAGATGCCCAACCTGATGACCCAGATGCTGCTGCGGGCCAGCAACGGGGTGGGTTATACCAATTATCCCGACAATGTGGTGCAGTTCTTCGTTGGTCAGGCTGCGGCATCGGGCGTGGACGTGTTCCGCGTCTTCGATAGTCTGAACTGGGTCGAGAACATGCGCGTCGCCATGGATGCGGTGATCGAGACCGGCAAGATCTGCGAGGGGACGGTCTGCTATACCGGCAACATGCTGGACCCGGATCGGTCCAAGTATGACCTGCAATATTATGTAGAAACGGCGAAAGATCTGAAATCTGCCGGCGCGCACGTGCTGGGGCTGAAGGACATGGCGGGCCTGCTGAAACCCGCCGCCGCGACGATCCTGATCAAGGCGCTGAAGCAAGAGGTCGGCCTGCCGGTCCATTTCCACACCCATGACACAAGCGGCATGGGCGGCGCGACGATCCTGGCTGCCGCCGCGGCGGGCGTCGATGCGGTTGATTGCGCGATGGACGCATTGTCGGGCAATACCAGCCAGCCCACCATCGGGTCGGTCGTCGAGGCGCTGGCGGGCACCGACCGCGATACCGGCCTGGACATCGGCGCGATCCGGTCCATCAGCAACTACTGGGAGCGTGTGCGCGAGAATTACGCGGCCTTTGAATCCGGCCTGCAATCGCCCGCATCCGAGGTCTATCTGCACGAAATGCCGGGCGGCCAGTTCACCAACCTGAAAAGCCAGGCGCGGTCGATGGGGCTGGAGGATCGCTGGCACGAGGTGGCCCAGGCTTATGCCGACGTGAACCGGATGTTCGGCGACATCGTGAAGGTCACGCCCTCGTCCAAGGTGGTAGGCGACATGGCGCTGATGATGGTGTCACAGAACCTGACCCCCGCCGACGTGCTGGATCCGGAACGCGACATGTCCTTCCCCGATTCCGTGGTGGACATGATGCGCGGCAATCTGGGCCAACCCCCCGGCGGCTGGCCCGAGGGGATCCAGAAGAAGGTGCTGAAGGGCGAAGCGCCCATCACCGACCGCCCCGGCGCGCATCTGGACCCCGTCGATCTGGAAGAAACGCGGACGAAAGTCCAGGCCGAGATGGAGGGCAAGCCCGTCGACGACGAGGATCTGTGCGGCTATCTGATGTATCCCAAGGTCTTCCTCGACTATATGGGCCGTCACCGCATCTACGGGCCGGTGCGGACGCTGCCGACGCGCAGCTTCTTCTACGGGATGGAGCCGGGTCAGGAGATCGCGGTCGAGATCGACCCGGGCAAGATCCTGGAGATCCGCCTGCAAGCGCTGAGCGACACCGACGAAAAGGGCGAGGTCAAGGTATTCTTCGAACTGAATGGCCAGCCGCGGTCCATCCGCGTGCCGAACCGCAAGGTGGCCGGCAGCGCCGCCGCGCGGCCCAAGGCCGATCCGGCCGATGACACCCATGTCGGCGCGCCCATGCCCGGCGTCGTGGCCTCGGTCGCGGTCAGTCAGGGTCAGGCGGTCAAGCAGGGCGACCTGCTGCTGACCATCGAGGCGATGAAGATGGAAACCGGCATCCATGCCGACCGCGACGGCTCGATCAAGGCGGTCCATGTCGGCGCCGGTCAGCAGATCGACGCCAAGGATCTGCTGGTCGAAATCGAATAGGATCAAGGGCAATGCCGGCAAAGAACGATCCCGGACCCGGCCCCGACGAATCCCGGGCGCCCTGGCTGGACGCGCCCGGCCACCGGGCCTTTCTGATCCGCGACGCCCATCATGCGCTGGATTTCTTCGATGCCAGCCCGCGCGATGACGGCGGCTTTCACACGCTCGATTCCGCCGGCCGGCCCTTGCCGGACGGCCTGCAGGAACTGCATACGACCACCCGCCTCGTTCATTCCTACGCGCTGGCGGGGATCGCGGGCCGGCCGGATCGCGCGGGCATCGTGGATCGCGGCATGGACTATCTGTGGCGCGGTCATCGCGACGCCGATCATGGCGGCTATGCCTGGTCATGTGACCAGGCCGGGATCGCGGATGGGACGAAGCTGGCTTACGGCCATGTCTTCGTGCTGCTGGCCGCCTCCAGCGCGGCGATGGCCGGCCATCCCGATGCCGGCCGGCTGCTGGCCGACATTTCCGAGCTGCTCGACCGGCATTTCTGGGATCCGCAGGCGGGCCTTTTTCGCGATGAATTCACCCGTGATTGGCAGCCCTTCTCGGATTACCGGGGAATGAACGCCAACATGCACGGGGTCGAGGCGCTGCTGACCGCTTTCGAGGCGACGGGCGAGCGCGATTATCTGCGCCGCGCGGGCCGGATCCTTGATTTCTTCGTCAGCCGGACCGCACGGGTCGAAGATTGGCGCATCCCCGAACATTACAGCGCCGATTGGCAGCCTGATCGCGCCTATGCCGGCAACCCGATGTTCCGCCCCGCCGGCACCACGCCCGGCCATTCCTTCGAGATGGCGCGGCTGCACCTGCATCACTGGGATCTGGCCGGCCGGCCCGGCAACGACGCCCCGGCCGAGGCCCGCGCGCTGGTCGAAACCGCGCTGGCCGACGCCTGGTCCGATCATGGCGGTCTTGCCTATACGCTGCATTTCGGCGGCGCGGTGGACAATCCGACCCGCTTCTGGTGGCCGGTGACCGAGGCGATCGGCGCCCTGGCCGCCCTGGCGAAACTGGAGCCACGCGAGGACGACGAGAAATGGTATCGCCGACTCTGGCGCTTTGCCGATACGCGGCTGATCGACCACGAGGCGGGCGGCTGGTTCCCCGAAGCCGATACCGGCTGTGGCCCTGCCACGGGCCAGTTCAGTGGCAAGCCTGACATCTACCACGCCTTGCAGGCCGATCTGTTCGCGCTGACGCCGGGGCTGTCGCGTCATGCCGAGGGATTGCGCATCGGCCAGCCCCTGGCCCTGACCGGCGGGTTTTCGCATGGGCGGTGATGCAGGATCTGCACATTTTGCCCCGCGCTGCCTATCTGGATGATCCAGGACAATGAAAGACAAGCCGTGACAACTGCTGACATCCGCGAGGCGGGGCCGATCCTGCATTTCCGCAGCCACGACGCGGCGGGGCTGTCCCTTGCCGCGCTGAGCGTCCGTCCGGAAGGTGCGGCCGCGCCCGGCCCGGTCGAGACGAAGACGGCCAAGATCGCCCCGCGACGGATCGCCCGTCTGGCGGGGCTGGATTTCTGGCGCCACGATTTCACCCTGGCGGTGGGCGAGGACGGCTATCGGCTGGACGGCCGGCTGCATCCGGTCGCGACACGGCTGGAGGGCGATCTGCGGATCGGATTCGTTTCGTGCAACGGCGAGGAGGACGGCGATCTGGATCGCGATCCGCAGGAACGCAACCTCATGTGGTCGCGGCTTCTGGAACAGCACGAGTCCGCCCCCTTCGCGCTGCTGCTTCAGGGCGGCGACCAGATTTATGCCGATGAGGCGACGAAAGGCCACCCGCTCAGCGAGGATTGGCCCGATTCGGTGCCCCCCGATCCCGGCGCCGAGGCGCTGGAGGGGCTGCGCGCGCATCTGCGCGACCGTTTTGCCCGACGCTATCTTCGGGTTCTGACCGCCGATCCCTGCGAACGGCTGTTTGCCGAAATTCCGGCGCTGTCGATCTGGGACGATCACGACATCTGCGACGGCTGGGGATCTCAGCCCGCCGAATCGACCCATTCGGCAGTGGGTCGGCTGCTGTTTTCGGTGGCGCGCGAGATGTATCTGCTGTTCCAGCACGCCGCCACCGACGCGGATATTCCGGACCTGTTCTGGGAGCCATCGGGGCGCAACCTGGGATGGCGGCGCGATCTGCCCGGCCTGACGATCTTCGCGCCCGATCTGCGGTCGCAGCGCGAGCGGCGGCAGGTCATGGGCGAGGCCGGGTGGCGCCCGGCCGAGACACTGGAAAGCGACGCGGCTCACGTCTTCATGGTTTCCAGCGTGCCGCTGCTGGGGCCGCGCCTGTCGCTGCTGGAATCGGTGATGGCGGTCATCCCGAAGATGCAGCACTACGAGGACGACCTGCGCGACCAGTGGCAAAGCCGC
>NZ_DHXG01000062.1:0-2511 GCF_002413585.1 Paracoccus sp. UBA5162 | reverse complement strand
ACTTCGGGCCGCTTGTCGAACAGGTTGTTCGCGCCGACCGAGAAGGTCACATTGTCGGTGAAGGCATAGCTTGCCTCCAGGTCGGTGATCGCGGTCGGCTTGACCTCCCCATCATAGGCGCAGGGCTGGCCCGCGGCCGTCAGTGTCGAGCAGGACACCGATGGCGTCACCAGGATAGTGGTCTTGCCATAGAAGGTTTCCCGCGCGTTGAGCGAGAAGGCCCCGCTCTTGAACAGGAAGCCGGCGACGACCTTATAGTCGGGCGACGCGTCCTCGATATAGCTTTCCGACACCGCGCTGAAGACCGCCGGGATCTTGTTGTCCGTGATCTTGGTCTTGTTGTAGTTGGCGGTCAGCGTCAGGTCGAGGCGGCCAAAATCCAGCATCACCGGATAGGCGGCCGAAAAATCAATGCCCCAGGTGCGGGTGTCGATGCCGTTGGTGAAGCTCGCCACGCCGATATTGGGCAGCGCGGAATCGAGCACGATGCCCGCCGCCGCGAGAGCGTCGAAGATCGCGTCGCCGCCCGGCTGGACCACGCCGCCCTGCACCGCGTAACGCGCCGCCGTGCCCGCGATCCGATCCTTGATCTTGATGTAATAGCCATCGACCGTGATGGCGAGCTTGGGGATCGGGCGCGCGACGAAGCCGGCCGAGAAGTTGGTCGACTTTTCGGGTTTCAAAGCGTCGAAACCGAGCAGCTGCGCGGCGGGCGTGCCGGCGGGCAGCTGCGCCACGGCGCTGGTCGGGCCCACGTTGATGGTCGAATATTTCTGTTCGGCCAGGGTGGGCGCGCGGAAGCCGGTGGAGGCGGTGCCGCGGATCGCGAACGCGTCGGAAAAGTCGTAGCGCGTCGTGATCTTGCCGATCGTGGTGTCGCCGAAATCGGTATAGTCTTCATAGCGGCCGGCAAGGTCGACCGTCCACCCGTCCACCGGGGTCAGGATGAAGTTGATATAGCCCGCGCGCGAACTGCGCTTGTAATAGCCCGCGTCCGACGCCTTGTAGCCCGGGAAGGACTGCACGCCGGTCTTGTAGGTCGAATAGAAATCGCCCTGCACGATCTCATAGGTGTCGCGCCGATATTCGCCGCCGAAGGCGAAGGTCATCGGCTGGGCCATGCCGATGTCGAATTCCTTGCGGATGTCGGCGGTGATCGTCGTCTGGCTCAGGCGGAACCCGCCATCATAGGCGGTGTCGGGCGTGTTGGGCGTGCCGATGCCTTCCAGCGCCGCGGCATAGCTTTCCTGCCACACTTCGCGATGGGCCGAATTGGTCGTCCAGATATCATATTTGTCATGGCCGTAGGTGGTGCTGAGGTCGTAATTCCACCCGTTGGTTTCGCCCCGCGCGCCGATGGTGAAGCTATATTCGTCCTGCACCACCTTCTGCAGCGGCACCATGCCCACCACGCCCGTATTGGCGTAGCAGATCGACGGATCATAGGCGTCGGGCGTCACGCTGCCGCCCAGATTGCCCGCTTCGTAACAGATGCGCTTGGGGTGGCGGTATCCCTGCTTGGCGTAGCCGACCCGCTTGGCATAGTCGCCGAAGCTGTAGAGTTCGACCCCGCCGAAATCATAGCCCATATTGTAGAAGATTTCGGTCAGATAGGTCTTGGGCTGACCCCCGTTGATGCCCGACAGCGTGTCGCCGGCCAGGTTCGACCATTGGGTCGGCACATTGGGCTGCAGCGTGCCGTCCATCTGCGTCACCTGCACGATGCCGGTGCCGACCGTGGTATAATCCTGGCGGCGGTGGAAACCGCTCAGGTTGAAGAAGCCGTCCTCGCCCAGCTTGAAGCCGACATTGCCCGAGGCGGAGAACATCTCGCCTTCGCTGTCATAATATTGGCCGCCGGTGATCTTGAAGCTGCCGCCTTCATTCTGGTCCTTGAGGATCAGGTTGATGACGCCGGCGATCGCGTCGGTGCCGTAGACGGCGGCGGCGCCTTCCTGCAGCACTTCGATCCGCTCGACGGCGTCGGGTGGAATCAGGTCGATGCTGGGCGCGGCCGAACCCTGGAACGGGCCCGCGATGACCTGCAGGATGCCCGAACCATGGCGACGCTTGCCATTGACCAGGACCAGCGTGTGGTTGGGGCTGAGGCCGCGCAGGCGCGCCGACAGCGAGAAGCTCGACATGTCGACGCCCTGGGTCTGGGCGGTGAAGCTCGGCACGATCTGGGTCAGTGCCTGGTTGAGGTTGGGCTGGCCGACGCGGCTGAAGGTTTCCTCGCTCAGCACCTGGACCGGCGCCGCGGCGTCAGCGGCGGACATGCCCACGGCGCGCGTGCCGGTGACGATGATGGCGGTGCCGTCTTCGGCCTGCGGTTCCTGCGGCGCTTCCTGCGCCAGCGCGCAGGCCGACCAGGACGATGCCATGATAAGTGATAATTTGAACGCGGACAGTCTTGTCATTCATGCCCCCTGTTTTTGCAATGTCGATGACAAGGGGATGAACGAACGATTTCAGCCAAGCCGCTACCGCAGCGCAGCATTTTGCAGAAGA
>NZ_DHXG01000013.1:10327-13055 GCF_002413585.1 Paracoccus sp. UBA5162 | reverse complement strand
CGCGACGCGACGAAGGCCGCCGCCGTGCGCTTGACCGCCTCCAGCCGCGTCACCGGCCCGCCGTCCAGCGTGAAATCCTTTTTCATCATGCTGCCCGACAGATCCAGCGCCAGAACGATGTCGCGCCCCGAGGCCGGAACGATGTCGCTGACCGCCTGAACACGCGGGCCGGCCAGAGCCACCACCAGCAGCAGCCATCCAAGCCCGGCCAGCCAGACACCGCGACGTCGGTTCGCGACGCCGGCTGCCGCGGCCGCCGCAGCCAGATGCGCAGGCAGGATCAGCGCAGGCCGAGGCACGGCGAGGGGCGGGGTCAGCCAGCGCACCAGCAGCGGCAGCGGCAGAAGGATCAGCAGCAGCGGCGCGGACAGGCTCATCCCCGCTTCCTGCGGCTGCGCAGGGCGACACGCTCGATCCGGCCGTCATCGGGGGGCGGCGCGGCACCATAGGCGGCGGCGCGCAAGGCGTCGGGCAGGTGGCCCAGGATCCGGGCCACGGCAAGGATCCGCTCGGGGCCGGGCAATCCGCGGGTGGCGCGGATCAGCGCCCGGCGCGAGGGGCGGCGGTCGAGACAGGGCCGCAGCGCCAGAAACAGCGCCAATCCGACCAGCAATCCCAGGCCCAGCAGGCCCAGATCCTCGCGCCAGTCCATGACCGCCATGCCAGCCGGCAGGCGCGGCGGGGCCAGGGCCGCCAGCAACTGATCTTGCGTCACGGCCGGACCTCGACCGGGCTGGCGCCAAGGGCGCGCAGGCGCGCGATCTCTGGCCGCAGATCGGGCGCCAGCAACCGTGCCAGACGGCTGCGCTGGCCGTCGCTGATGGTCAGGGCCGGGCGCGGGGGCGCGATTTCGGCTTCGTCCAGCACCAGCGCGACGCTGACCATGCGCCGCCGCGACAGCCCGGTCAGCGCCGCCTCGGCCTGCAACCAGCCGCCCGGCAGAGTCGCCAGCACCACGCGCCCGCCGGCGGGCGCCAGCCGGGCGGCATGGGACAGCGCTTCGGTCAGGCCGGGCGCGCCCGGTTCGGCCAGCGCGCGATCGTGCTGATGCGCCAGCAATCGCGCGATCGCGGCCATCTGCGCCTCGCCCGTGGCGGACGGCATCTCGGCCAGTCCCGCACCCGAGACCGACAGGACCGCGACCGAGCCGCCGCGCCGCGCCGCAAGCCATCCGGCCCGCGCCAGCAGCCGCGCGGCGCGGACCGATCGCAAGGCCGCGCCGGTGCCCCACAGCATCGGCGCGCGGAAATCGGCGACCAGCAGGGTGGTGTCGTCGCGATCCTCGTGCAGGCTGCGCACATGCGGCTGGCCGGTGCGCGCTGTCGCCGCCGGGTCCAGCCGGCGCGGATCGTCCCCCGCGACATAGGCGCGGATCTCGCGCAGATCCATGCCGCTGCCGGGCAGTCGCGCCGCCACCGCTCCGGTCCGCCGGGTGGCAGGACGCTGTCTTTCGGGGGCCGTCGCTTCGTCGCGCAGGGCCAGCAGTTCGGCCGCTTGCAGCCGGATCCCCGCGACATCGGGCAAGCCGGCCGGAACTACCACGGTCGCACCGCGGCTAGCGCATCGGCAACGAGGGACCGCCTGCTTCGCCCTTCGCTGACAGCCTGCCACGCAGGCACCATCCGGTGCGACAGTGCATCTGCGGCCAGCGCCTCGGCATCCTCGGGCAAGCCGTGATCGCGGCCATGCAGCCAGGCACGCGCGCGCACCCCTGCCGCCAGCGCCAGCGAACCACGCGGCGATACCGGATGTTCAACCCATTCCGCCACCGCGCCGCCGGGTCGCGTCGCCATGACCAGCCGGACGATGAAATCCTTCAGCGCCGGAGCCAGATGCACCCGCGAGACGCGGTCACGCGCCCGCGCCAGATCCTTGGCCGTGACGACATTCGGAACGTCAGAGGGCGGCGCCATGCCCTCGGCCTCGACCAGATCGAGGATCGCGCGTTCGGCCACCGCATCGGGAAGATCCAGCCGCAGATGCAGCATGAAGCGGTCAAGCTGCGCCTCGGGCAGCGGAAAGGTGCCCTCGTGTTCGATCGGGTTCTGCGTGGCCACGACCATGAACGGATCGGGCAGCGGTCGCGTGATGCCGCCCGATGTCACCTGACGCTCGGCCATCGCCTCCAGCAGCGCGGATTGCACCTTGGGGGGCGCGCGGTTGATCTCGTCCACCAGCACGAGACTGTGGAAGATCGGACCGGGCATGAAGTCGAAATGCCCGGTTTCGGGACGGAAGACCTGCGTGCCTGTCAGATCCGATGGCAGCAGATCGGGCGTGCACTGGATGCGCGCATGGCTGCCCGGAAGATGCGCGGCCAGATGTTTGACGGCACGGGTCTTGGCGATGCCCGGCGGCCCTTCGATCAGCACATGGCCGCCGGCCAGCAGCGCGATCAGCAGCCGTTCCACCAGCATGTCGTGACCGATCAGCGCCGCGCCGATCTGACCGCCCAGACGCGCGATGGCATCGGTTTCAACCCGGACGTCGTTCATCGCCTCCTCCTTGCGCTGAACGGGGCCAGTCTGCCGCGCAAGCGCGCGCCGCGCCAGCCCGGATCGACCAATCGCCCATGCCACTTTGGTCTGATCGGCGCGCGGCCCGGCGCCGGTCCGACCGACCGGGCGAACCTGTCTTGATGCCACGAGAAACCGGGTGAAAACCGCTTGACGCCCCCTGCGCCCTCCCTTACATCGCCCCCACCCGTGGCGGAGTAGCTCAGTTGGTT
>NZ_DHXG01000013.1:5022-10005 GCF_002413585.1 Paracoccus sp. UBA5162 | reverse complement strand
TCAAATCCCTCCTCCGCTACCAGAAACCCCGACTTGATTGCGAAAGCGGGAACACCGTGCGGAGGTCCGGCGGATGTCGGATCCGAGCCACCCTCGATCACATTCTCGGGCAAACGGCCCGGCAATCCGGACCGATCCGAAATATGGCGGTCCACCAGGGCGCAGACCGGTGTTCGTCGGCCCTACCCGGCGGCCTGAGAGCCATCCGAATTCGCCCGCCGGCGCCTGCGCAGGAAGGCGAAAGCGCCGATCCCGACAGGAACGAGGGCGGCGCCAGCCGGCACGGGAACAGGGCTGGGCGAGAATGACACGGCCCACGCAGAGAGATACGGCGTTTCGTCGCCTTCGTAGCTGAAAAGACCCGACATGGTGTCCCAGTCGATGTCGATGCGCCAAGCAGGAGCGGCGCCAACAGTCCAGTATACGCCTTCTTCCCACTTCGCGAGGCGACCAGGCGAGCTTATTTCCTGACCGTTTCCATATTGCATGTCGATGGCCATCGAGTCGTCATCGAAAGTGAATGTGACGATCCCGGTGGCAGGATTCCCGGTGCTTAGGCCATTCAGAATTCCTGCCACCGGCTTTACCTGGCCGGGTTGGCAATAATTGCAATCATACTCATGCCTGACGAGAGTGATCGTCGAAGGTTGCTTGATGACGGTGGCGGCAGAAGCCATGTGCCCCGTCCCGACCAGCATCACGAAAGCAGCAATCGCGGATCCGATACGCATCTCAATCTCCAATCAAATCATCACACTCACGCTATACTCAGCGGCGCGTGATCCTGTCTACGCGAAACGGAGTGATCGCGCTCGCGCCATGGAAGTGTTCGCCCTGCCTGCCGATCCCGACCGGGAGCCTTCATGCATCGCGGGAAAAAAGCAGGCTTGCAGACCATGCCGCAGCCAGCCTTGTGACCACGTCGCCCATGCGATTGCGCTCAGCCAGTCTCTGTCATCGGCTGGGACGAGGGTGTCATGCCGTTCCGCCTGATCTTGGGTGCCGCCATCGAAGCCGCGACGGCAACTGTCGGACCATCGCCTCAGCCCCGCGCCCTGACCACCTGCAACAAGGGCATCACCTCGGCCATCTCGGGGCCGTGGGCCTGGCCGGTCACGGCCTTGCGCAGCGGCATGAACAGGCCCTTTCCCTTGCGGCCGGTCGCCTGTTTGACGCGCGTGGTCCATTCGTCCCAGGTCGTCTCGGTATAGGGCGGTGGCGGCAGCAGTTTCATCGCTTCGACAACGAATTCCGCGTCGTCCGGGTCGATCTGCGGCTCGGCGCCTTCGCTGAAGATGCGCCACCAACCGGCCAGATCGTCCAGCACCGTGATGTTCTGCGAGGCCACGCGCCAGAACCGTTCGGCCTGCTCTGCCGGCACGCCAAGCGCGGCGATGCGGTCGGCCACGGCCTCGAGGGGCAGCGCCTGATTCTTCTCGCGGGTCAGCGGCCACAGGTCTTCGGCGTCGAACTTGGTCGGCGAGGCGCCGAACTGGGACAGGTCGAACTCGGCCGCCAACTCGTCCAGGCTGGCCAGCCGCACCGGCTGACCCGAGCCCAGCCGCGCCATCAGCGAAATCAGCGCCTCGGGGGCGACGCCGGCCTCGCGCAGATCCTTCAGCGACAGCGCGCCGATGCGCTTGGACAATTCCTCGCCTTGCGCACCGGTCAGCAGCGAATGATGGGCGAAGGCGGGCGGCGTGCCACCGAGCGCCTTGATGATCTGGATCTGGGTCGCCGTATTGGTGACGTGATCGGATCCGCGCACGATATGGGTGACGCCCATATCCACGTCATCGACGGATGAGGCAAAGGTATACAGCACCTGCCCGTCGGCGCGGATCAGCACCGGGTCGCTGACCGAGGCGGCGTCGATCGAGATGTCGCCCAGAATCCCGTCCACCCACTCGATCCGTTCCAGATCCAGCCGGAACCGCCAATACCCCTCGCGGCCCTCGGCCCGCAGCCTGTCCTTGTCGGCATCCGAAAGCGCCAGCCCGGTCCGGTCATAGACCGGCGGGCGCCCCATGTTCAGCTGCTTCTTGCGCTTCAGATCCAGTTCGACCGGGGTTTCGAACACCTCGTACAATCGGCCGTCGGTGCGCAGCCGGTCGGCGGCCTCGGCATAGCGGTCCAGCCGCAGCGACTGGCGTTCCTCGCGGTCCCAATGCAGGCCCAGCCAGTCCAGATCGCGCTTGATGCCGTCCACGTATTCCTGCTTGCTGCGCTCCTGATCGGTATCGTCGAGGCGCAGGATGAAGCTGCCGCCGGCCTGGCGCGCGATCAGATGATTGAACAGGGCGGTACGCAGGTTGCCGACGTGAATGTGGCCGGTGGGCGACGGCGCGAAGCGGGTGGTGGTCATGAAACGTCTCCTGTTGCCGCTGCTCTTTCACAGACCGCCTTTTTTGTCCATATCGGTGAGGCGCGCGGCGACGGAGATGCGGATGAGCGACTGGAACGAACTGACGGCCCCGGATGCGACCGAGATCGAGGCGATGGCCCGCGCCGCGCTGGCCACGCTGCCCGCGGAATTCGGCGGCCCTGCGCAGGATGTGGCGATCCGGGTGGCGGAATTCGCGCCCGACGAGGTTCTGGACGAATTGCAGATCGACGATCCGTTCGAACTGACCGGCCTCTATGACGGCATTCCGATGACCGAGAAATCGGTGGCCGACCAGCCGGGCGGACCGGATATCGTCTGGCTGTTCCGCCGACCGCTGCTGGACGAATGGGCCACGCGGGGTGACGTGACGCTGGGCCAGTTGATCGCCCATGTCGTGATCCACGAATTCGCGCATCATTTCGGCTGGTCCGACGACGACATCGCGCGGATCGACCGGTGGTGGGAATGACGGATCAGGCACCGATCCTGACCGTCACCCTGAACCCGGCGCTGGATCTGTCGACTGCGGCCGACGCGGTGCGTCCCGACCTGAAACTGCGCTGCGACAAGCCGGTGGCCGATCCCGGCGGCGGCGGCATCAATGTCAGCCGCGCGATCAAGATCATGGGCGGGACATCGACCGCGATGGTGGCGCTTGGCGGGGCGACGGGCGCCCGGATCGCCGGTATGCTGCAGGCCGACGGGCTGTCCGTGGTCCGGCTGACCGCACCGGGCGAGACGCGGCAATCGCTGGCCGTCACCGACCGGCGCCACGGCGGGCAATACCGGTTCGTCATGCCGGGGCCGGAATGGCACATGGCACAGGTCGCCGACATGATGTCGGCCATCGCCGAACATGCGCGCGGCGGTGGCTGGGTGGTGGTGTCGGGCTCGAACCCGCCCGGGGTCGCGCCGGGATTCGAACAGATGCTGACCGTGCGGCTGCAGGACGGGCGCGCAAGGCTGCTGGTGGACACGTCGGGCGACGCCTTGCGCGCACTGGCGGGATCATCCATCCCCGTCGATGTCCTGCGCATGGACAGCCACGAGGCCGAGGCGCTGGCCGGCCGCGCCCTGCCCCTGCGCGCCGACAGCGCCGCCTTCGCCGCCGGGCTGGTCCGCGACGGGGCCGCGAAATCGGTGATCGTGGCGCGCGGCGCGGACGGGTCCGTCATCGCCGGTCCCGAAGGCGCATGGCACGCCCAGGCGGCTCCGGTGCCCGTCGTCAGCGCCGTCGGCGCGGGCGACAGTTTCGTGGCAGGCTATGTCCTGGCCATGGCACGCGGCTGGGCCGTCCCCGAGGCGCTGGCGCTTGGTGCGGCGGGGGCTTCTGCTGCGGTGATGACACCGGCCACCGAATTGTGCCACGCCCATGATGTCGAAAGGCTGTTTGCGCAGCGATCGGTCTCGCGGCTCTGATCCGGGAAACGGCGCCGCCGGCGCAGGTTCCGTCCGGCGCCCCGCCGCGACCCCCCCCCCAGGCAGGCAAGGCAATCCGGCGATCACATGCCGGAATACAGCGGGAACCGACCGCACATATCCTCGACCTCGGCCCTGACCTTTTCCTCGATCGCGCCATTGCCGTCCTCGCCGTTGCTGGCCAGCCCGTCGACGACCTCGACGATCCAGCGCGCGATCTGGCGGAACTCGTCCTCTCCGAAACCGCGCGTGGTGCCCGCCGGCGCGCCCAGACGGATGCCCGAGGTGACGAAGGGTTTTTCGGGATCGAAGGGCACGCCGTTCTTGTTGCAGGTGATGTGGGCGCGACCAAGCGCGGCTTCGGTGGCCTTGCCGGTGACGCCCTTGGGGCGCAGATCGGCAAGGCACAGATGGTTGTCGGTGCCACCCGAGACGATGTCGATACCACCTTTCATCAGCTCGTCCGCCATGGCCTGCGCGTTCTTCACGACCTGCGCGGCATAGGCCTTGAACGACGGCTGCAGGGCCTCGCCGAAGGCCACGGCCTTGGCCGCGATCACATGCATCAGCGGCCCGCCCTGAAGTCCGGGGAACACCGCGCTGTTGATCTTTTTCGCGATCGCCTCGTCATTGGTCAGCACCATCCCGCCGCGTGGCCCGCGCAGCGATTTGTGCGTCGTCGTGGTCACGACATGGGCATGCGGAACGGGCGAGGGATGCTGCCCGCCAGCGACCAGGCCCGCAATATGGGCCATGTCCACCATCAGGTAGGCGCCGACCTCGTCGGCGATCTTGCGGAAGCCGGCCCAGTCCCAGATGCGGCTATAGGCGGTGCCACCCGCCACGATCAGCCTGGGCTTGGCCCGGCGTGCGCTTTCGGCGATCGCCTCCATGTCCAGAAGCTGGTCCTGCTGACGCACGCCATAGCTGACCACGTTGAACCACTTGCCCGACATGTTGACGGGCGACCCGTGCGTCAGGTGGCCGCCCGAATTCAGGTCGAGTCCCATGAAGGTATCGCCCGGCTGCAACAGCGCCAGAAACACCGCCTGGTTCATCTGGCTGCCGCTGTTGGGCTGCACATTGGCGAAACCGCAATCGAACAGCTGCTTGGCGCGTTCAATGGCCAGTGTTTCGGCGACATCGACGAACTGGCAGCCGCCGTAGTAGCGCTTGCC
>NZ_DHXG01000013.1:0-4718 GCF_002413585.1 Paracoccus sp. UBA5162 | reverse complement strand
CCGCCGTAGTAGCGCTTGCCCGGATAGCCTTCGGCATATTTGTTCGTCAGGACCGAGCCCTGGGCCTCGAGCACCGCCTTCGAGACGATGTTTTCCGATGCGATCAGCTCGATCTCGTCGCGCTGCCGGCCCAGTTCCTGACGGATCGCCTTCGCGATCTCGGGGTCGCTGCTGGCCAGATCATCGGTGAAAAAACCGGATTCGCGGGTGGGGGCGTTCATCAGTCTCGCGTCCTTTGCATGGCTGAGGGGCGGCGGGAATGGCGCTGTCTTATCGCATGGCCAGACCTGCGGAAAGTGTCAAAACGACCGCGCGCGGACCCGCTGCGACCTGCGCTGCGGGGCTTGTCAACGGCTCGGCCGCGGCCGATGCTGCGCCCGCACGAGGGGACGGAACGCGGATGACGCCACGAATTCATTTCACCGCCAGCCAGGCCGGGCCGGCCCAGGCGGCACTGGCGACGCTGGGCGCGCGCTATGGCGACGCACCGCTGGAGCGGGCGCAGGTGGTGGTGGCGCTTGGCGGCGACGGCTTCATGTTGCAGACCCTTCACGCCACCGAGGGCCGCGACCTGCCCGTCTATGGCATGAACCGCGGCACGGTCGGCTTCCTGATGAACGGATTCGCCGAAGAGGGTCTGCCCGAACGGCTGGCGGCGGCCGAGGAAACCGTCATCAACCCGCTGCACATGCGCGCCACTTGCGCCGACGGATCGATCCACGAGGCGCTGGCCATCAATGAGATCAGCCTGCTGCGCGAGGGTCCGCAGGCGGCGAAGCTGCGGATTCACGTCGATGGCAAGATGCGGATGGAGGAACTGGTCTGCGACGGCGCGCTGCTGGCGACGCCGGCGGGTTCCACCGCCTACAATTACTCGGCCCACGGCCCGATCCTGCCCATCGATTCCGAGGTTCTGGCGCTGACCGCCATCGCCCCCTTCCGTCCCCGCCGCTGGCGCGGCGCGCTGCTGCCCAAGACAGCGCGAATCGCGATCGAGGTTCTCAGCCCCGAACGCCGCCCGGTCATGGCAGACGCCGATTCACGATCGGTCCGTCACGTCGTCTGGGTCCAGATCCGCAGCGCCGCAGAGATCCGGCACCGGGTTCTGTTCGACAGCGGTCACGGACTGGAGGAACGCCTGATCCGCGAGCAGTTCGTCTGACGGCAAGGGCCGGGCGGGCTATCCGGCCTGTCGCAGGGCGGCGGTCAGCGCCGCGAGGTCGCCCCTGTTCTGCGCCAGCATCGCGGACATTTCGGACCGTTCGCTGGCCAGCATGTTCACGCCCTCGATGATGATGTTGAAAAAGCGGATGCCGCCGCCCTTGTCCGAGACGTGCCATTCCACCTCCATCGGCGCGCGGCCGTTGAGATAGGCAGTCGAGCGGACCGCGAAATAGCTTTTCAGCGGGCGTGCCGCCCCCACCTCGACCCGGCCGCCGACGAATTCGCGAAACCGCTTGCCGTATTTTCGGCCCATATAGCCCTGGAAAGCCTGCTCGTAGGCGGCGTATTGCGCCGGGCCGGCCTGACGCGCGGCAGGGCCCAGCACGGTGCGGGCGATGATGTCCACATCGGCGCGGCGCGCGAAGATCGCCTCGAACTGGCGATACAATTGCGCCGGCGGCTGGCCGCTGTTGATGACGGCATAGACCTCGGACACGGTCTTCTGGATCATCGCCTGGGCGGCGTCGGCACTCAGCGCCAGCGCCGGACGCAGCGGAATCAGCGCCGCGCCACCCGCGATCAGCGCCAGGACGTTGCGTCGGTCAGGGCGCATAGGGGTCGATGAAACCTGCATCCGCGCCGGCCGCCGCCTGGCTGTCGTCATAGGGGTCAATGGTCGCCTCCTGTTGTCCGATCTCGTAGCGGCGATGCATCAGGTAGATCAGCCGCGTCTGCGCATAGCTATCAGCACTGCCTTGCAATACGCTATCCACCGTGTCTCCGAAACGGGCCCGCTCACCGGCTTTTGAGCCGAGGCGCAGCCCGAAGCCCAGCGCAAGTTCGTCCCGGTTCAGCACCTGGCCCAGCGGGTCGATCAGCGCATCGACCAGCTTGCCCGCCGTGTCGCGCTGCGTCGAGGGGCCAAGGACCGGCAATTCCAGATACGCGCCCTCGGGAACGCCCCAGACGGCCAGCGTCTCGCCAAAGTCGGTGTCGCGTTCGGGCAGGTTGAAATCGCGGCCGGCGGGGTCGAAAAGGCCCAGGATCCCCAGGGTGGAATTGACCGAGAACCGGAAGGTGTTCTGCACGGCCGGGCCGGGTCGCCCCTGAAGCAGCTGATTCAAGACCTTGCCCGGCAGCGACAGGTTCGAGCCCATGTTGATGACCAGATCGACGGGCTTGGCGCGGCCCGCGCCGGCCGGATCCCCGGCGCCCGAGGACGCCAGCCTCGCCACAGGCCCGACCACGCGCGCATCCAGCGCCTTGTTGAAATCATGGACCCGGCGGTTCTGCGCCTCGTAGGGGTCGTTGATCACGATTCCGTCCTGGATCCGGGGCGAGGCGGCGCATCCGGCCAGCGCGACCGCCGCGATCAGGGCGATACCGGCGTTCTGAAAGAGGGTCATCGGGCGCAAATGGATTTCTAACCTTCTTGTTTTACGGCATAAGGGGCCGTCCGGGGATGACAGGAACCATCCAGTTCGGATAATCGTGCCGCGAGCCTGCGGCAAGCCGCCCGGTTCCGATGGCAGCAGTTCCGAACGTGAAGGACGGCAGATCAATGAGCAAGCCGCCATATCCCCTTTCCGGCAGCAAGGAGCTGCGCAAGGCCAGATCGGCGGGTTTCCCGCTGTTTCTTGCCGTCGCGCTGTTCTCGGCCGTGGTGAACCTGTTGATGCTGACCGGACCGCTGTTCATGTTGCAGGTCTATGACCGGGTGCTGGCCTCGCGCTCGGTCGAGACGCTGACGGCGCTTTTCGTGCTGGTCGTGTTCCTGTTTCTGCTGATGGGCGTGGTCGATCTGGCCCGCAACCGCGTGACCCAGCGGATCGCCGCGCGCTTTCAGGACCGGATGGAAGGTCGCGTCTTTACCGCCGCCCTGCGCGAGGGCGCCATCACCGGCGACGAATCGGCCGCCGCTGCCAGCGGCATGCGCGATCTGGATTCGGTGCAGCGATTCATCGGTTCGCCGGTGCTGCTGGCGATGTTCGATCTGCCGTGGGCGCCGCTGTTTCTGGCCGCTGTCTTCATGTTCCATCCGCTGCTGGGGGCGGTGGCGACGATCGGCGGGCTGATCCTGATTGTCTCGACCATCGCCAACCGGATCATGACCAAGGCCCCGTTGCAGCAGTCGAACGCCTCGTCGACGCAGGCGCAGCGGATGGCCGATCTCTATCGCGACGAGGGCGAGGTGATCGGCGCCCTGGGGATGCGCGGCGCCACCTTTGCGCGCTGGCGCAAGGCCCGCGAAGAGGCGCAGGTGCAGTCGGTGCGCGGGGCCGACCGGGCCTCGGGTTTCACCGTGTTTTCGCGCAGCTTCCGGCTGTTTCTGCAAAGCGCGATGCTGGCGACCGGCGCGCTTCTGGTGCTGCGCCAGGAGGTGACGCCGGGCGCGATGATCGCCAGTTCGATCATGATGGGCCGGGCGCTGGCCCCGATCGAGCAACTGGTCGGCGGCTGGGCGCTGTTCCAGGCGGCGCAGGACGGATGGGACCGGCTGTCGCGGCTGCTGACCCGGCAGCCGCCGCAGGTCGAACACACCCCCCTGCCCCGCCCCGAGGCGCATATCGACGTCCGGCAATTGTCCGTCGCCCCGCCGGGCCAGAACATCGCGACGATCCGCGGCGTCAGTTTCGAGATCCGGCCCGGTCAGGCGCTTGGCGTGATCGGCCCGTCCGGCGCCGGCAAGACCACGCTGGCGCGGGCGCTGATCGGATCGTGGCCGGTCGGCGCCGGCTCGGTCCGGCTGGGCGGCGCGACGCTGGACCAGTATGATCCCGACGTTCTGGGCAACCTGATCGGCTATCTGCCGCAGCAGGTGACGCTGTTCGACGGCACCATCGCCGAGAACATCGCCCGCCTGTCGCCCGAACCCGACCCCGCCCGCGTGGTCCGGGCTGCGCAGGCGGCGGCGGCGCATCAGATGATCCTCGATCTGCCGCAGGGTTATGATACCCGGATCAGCCAAAGCTCGGGACGGCTTTCGGGGGGCCAGATCCAGCGGATCGGCCTTGCCCGCGCCCTGTATCCCGATCCGGTGCTGCTGGTTCTGGACGAACCGAACTCCAATCTCGACAATCAGGGATCCGAGGCGCTGAATGCGGCGATTCGCAGGGTCAAGGCGCAGAACGGCGCGGTCGTGATCATGGCGCACCGGCCCGCCGCGATCAACGAATGCGAACTGCTGATGGTAATGGAACAGGGCGTCCGCCGTGCCTTCGGGCCGCGCGACAAGGTGTTGCAGGAGATGGTGCAGAACTCGGCCCAGATCAGGAAGGCGCAGGAATCCGGCCGCGTCGGAGGTGTGTCATGAGCGACGAGAACGGCGACGACGACCGCGAGGATCGCGAGAACGGCAGGCAGAAGCCGCTGCTTCTGACGCCCGATCAGCCAGCGCCTTCGCCCGATCCGGGCAAGGACAGTGACGAGGACGAAGGCCGGCGGAAAGAAGGCCGGCGGGACGAAGACAGGCCCGAAACCGCCGCGGATCAGGCCGGGCCGCGCCAAGGCAGCGGATATTCGCTGGCCGGGATCGGAATCGGCGTCGGCGCCCA
>NZ_DHXG01000050.1:0-20541 GCF_002413585.1 Paracoccus sp. UBA5162 | reverse complement strand
AGGCTCCGCCCCTTCCATCCCGCCCTCGCCTGCGCTACACGCCGCCAACCGCAGAAGACAGGAGTCCCCAATGGGCTACAAAGTCGTTGTTGCCGGCGCCACGGGCAATGTGGGCCGCGAGATGCTGAACATTCTGGACGAGCGCCAGTTTCCGGTCGATGAAATCGCCGTCCTGGCCTCGCGCCGTTCGCAGGGCACCGAGGTCAGCTTTGGCGACAGGACCCTGAAAATCCAGGATATCGACCAGTTCGACTTTGCCGGCTGGGACATCGCGCTGTTCGCCATCGGGTCGGACGCGACGAAGAAATACGCCCCCCTCGCGGCCAAGGCCGGTTGCGTGGTTATCGATAACAGCTCGCTCTATCGCTATGATCCAGACGTCCCGCTGATCGTGCCCGAAGTGAATCCGGAGGCGATCACCGGCTATTCGAAAAAGAACATCATCGCCAATCCCAATTGTTCGACCGCGCAGATGGTGGTGGCGCTGAAGCCGCTGCATGACCGGGCGCGGATCAGGCGGGTGGTCGTCAGCACCTATCAATCCGTCAGCGGCGCGGGCAAGGAAGGCATGGACGAGTTGTGGGACCAGACGAAGGGCATGTATGTGCCCGGTCAGGAGGTCGCGCCCAACAAGTTCCAGAAACAGATCGCCTTCAACGTCATCCCGCAAATCGACGTCTTCATGGATGACGGCTCGACCAAGGAAGAATGGAAGATGGTCGCCGAGACCAAGAAGATCGTCGATCCCGCGATCAAGGTGACGGCCACCTGCGTTCGCGTGCCGGTCTTCGTCGGCCATTCCGAGGCCATCAATATCGAGTTCGAGGATTTTCTGGACGAGGACGAAGCCCGCGACATCCTGCGCGAGGCGCCGGGGATCCTTGTCGTCGACAAGCGCGAACCCGGCGGCTACACGACCCCGGTCGAATGCGTCGGCGACTTTGCCACCTTCATCAGCCGCATTCGTCAGGATTCGACCATCGAGAACGGCCTGAACATCTGGTGCGTCAGCGACAACCTGCGCAAGGGCGCCGCGCTGAACGCGGTGCAGATCGCGGAACTGCTGGGCAACCGGGTGCTGAAGAAGGGCTGATCGTGTTCGACTGGATCGCCAGCTTTCTGGAAGGCGGCGGGCCCTGGGGCATCGCCGCCCTCATGTTTCTGGAAAACGTCTTTCCGCCGATCCCGTCGGAACTGATCATGCCGCTGGCGGGATATAACGCCGCGCGTGGGGTGGCCTCGTTCTGGGTCAGCGTCGCCGCCGGCGCGGCCGGTTCGCTGGCGGGTGCCTATCTGTGGTATATGATTGGCGTCGCCTACGGGCCGGTGCGGCTGCGCCGGCTGATCGCGCGCCACGGCCGCTGGCTGACGATGACCGAGGCGCAGCTTGACCGCGCGCAGGGCTGGTTCGACCGGCATGGCCGCTCGGTCGTCTTTTTCGGCCGCTTCGTCCCCACCGTGCGGACGCTGATCTCGGTCCCCGCCGGGCTGGCGCGGATGTTCCTGCCGCGCTTTCTTCTGTTCTCGGGCCTGGGCAGCCTGATCTGGACCATGGCGCTGGCGGCGGCGGGCTACTGGTTGCAGGACCGCTATGACCGGGTTGACGCCTGGCTGAACCCGGTCTCGACCGCGGTGGTCGTGCTGCTGGCCGCCGCCTATCTGTGGCGCGTCATGCGCTGGCGTCCCGACAGCTGATCAGATTTCGGTCCAGCGTCGGCCCGCGTTCTCGGCCTGCCACAGGGTGCCTTCGCGGATGTCGTGGACCAATCCGTGCAGCGACAGTTCGTCCGCCTGCACCGCCGCTTCGACGAAGGGGAATGTCATCAGGTTGCCGATCGAGACCATCACCGCCTCGCGTTCCAGCGCCCGGATCTGCTGGTCTTCGGGCAGGTCCTTGATCCGTTCGTAGCCGGGGCGCAGGATATCCATCCAGCGACCGACGAAGCTGGACTTTTCCTCCAGCTCCGGGGCCTGCCCGGAACACATGGCATGGCAGCCCGCGACCCCGCCGCAGTTGGTATGCCCGACCACGATCAGATGCGCCACCTTCAGCGCCATGACCGCGTATTCCACCGCCGCCGAGGTGCCGTGCTGCATCCCATCGGGCGCATATGGCGGCACCAGGTTGGCGATGTTGCGATGGATGAAGAATTCGCCCGATTCCGCGCCGAAGATGCCGGTCACGTGGACCCGCGAATCGCAGCACGAGATCACCATCGCCCGCGGTCGCTGCCCGTCATCGGCCAGCCGCCGGAACCAGGCGCTGTTTTCCGCATAGGAGGTCGCCTTCCAGCCATGATAGCGGCCGACCAGGTATTGCGGCAGGGGACGGACATGATGCATTTCGAACCTCGCGCGTTTGCCGCTTGATAGGCAGGGATTGAACAAAATTCGAGCGGTTTCTTCCACCGCGATCAAGTCTTTCTTCATGGCTGGACGTCATGGTGCCCCGACATGTGGGAACACGGGCAATGTGTTGGAGAAGACGATGGCACAGATCAGGACGTTGCCGGTGACAGAGCCGGTTCGCGTCGATGTCAGGCGCGTGGGCGATATCGTGAACGAACTGGGCGAAAGCGCGGCGCAGAATGTGATCGAACTGGCGCTGGAACAGCTTGCCGGCGCACTGACCGCCACCGACGAGGCTCTGGCCCGGGGCGATCTGGCGGGCGCAACCGGACATGCCGACCAATTGTCACGGCTGGCCTGGCAGATCGGGCTACTGTCGCTGGCCGGCGTGGCTATGGATCTGTGCGCCTGCGCCGAAAGGCACGATCCCGGCGCGCTGGCGGCGGTTCGGGCGCGGCTGATGCGGGTCGGCAACCGCTCGCTGACGGCGATCTGGGACCGCGCCGGGATCGGCTGACCGGTTCTTGCGGGCAGCGGATCACGCTGTAATCTGGCCCGCGATCAAGGAAGGATCCGCCATGCAGCCCGATTTCGCCCCCCCGACCGAGGATTCCCTGCCATTCTGGCCGCTCTGGCAGGATTCCGACCTGCCCGCTGACGCCGATGCCGGCCATTGGCCATCGGCCGGCGGCTTTTCTGGAAAGGCGGGCCAGATCTGCCTGCTGCCCGACGCGAATGGCGGGTTGCGCGGCGCCCTGCTGGGGCTGGGGCCGCGATCCAAAGCCGGCCGCGAACGCTTTGCCCTGGCCCGCGCGACCGGGCTGCCGAAAGCCGTCTGGCGGCTGGCGGCGTTGCCCGAGGGACTGGACCCGGACGAGGCCGCGCTGGCGCTGCTGCTGGGCCAGTATCGCTTTGCCCGCTACAAGGGCCCGGCCTATGACGGACCGCGCTTTCAGGTGCCCGAGGGCGTCGACGGCCCGCGCCTGCAAGCCGTCGCGCGCGGCGAGTTCCTGTCCCGCGACCTGATCAACACGCCCGCCAGCGACATGGGCCCCGATGCGCTGGAAAAGGCCGCGCGCGCGCTGGCCAACGAGATCGGCGCCGGTATCGAGGTGACGACCGGGCCGGCGCTTCTGAAACAGAACTTTCCGCTGATCCATGCGGTCGGTCGGGCGGCCGAACAGGCACCCCGGCTGATCGACATCCGGCTGGGCGCCGAGGGACCGGCGCTGACCATCGTCGGCAAGGGCGTCTGTTTCGACACCGGCGGGCTGAACCTGAAGCCCGGCACGGCCATGGCGCTGATGAAAAAGGACATGGGCGGCGCGGCGACCGCGCTTGGCCTGCTGAAGATGCTGGCCGGCACCGGCGCGGCCGGGGGGCGGCGCATCCGGGTGCTGATCCCGGCGGTGGAAAACAGCGTCGCGGGCAATGCCTTCCGGCCCGGCGACGTGCTGACCAGCCGCAAGGGCCTGTCGGTCGAGATCAACAACACCGATGCCGAGGGGCGGCTGGTTCTGGCCGACGCGCTGGCCTTCGGGGCCGAGGAAAGTCCCGATCTGATGATCTCTTACGCCACCCTGACCGGTGCCGCGCGGGTGGCGCTCGGCCCCGACATTCCGCCCTTCTATTGCGACGACGACGCGACCGCGAGGGCCTTGGCGGACGCCTCGATGGCCGTGTGCGACCCGCTGTGGCGAATGCCGTTCTGGCAAGCCTACGAGCCGATGATCGAACCGCAGATCGCCGATCTGGACAACGCCCCCGCGGGCGGCATGGCGGGTTCGATCACTGCCGCGCTGTTCCTGCGCCGATTCGCCGAAGGCGCGGGCCGCTATGTGCATCTGGACATCTATGGCTGGCAGCCGACCGCCGCGCCGGGACGCCCGAAAGGCGGCGTCGGACAGGGCGGACGGGCGCTGCTGGCCGCCCTGCCCGAGGTGCTGGGATGAGCCTTGATCGCCGGCTGACGCCGGCCACTGACCGGATCGCACTGGAGACTCTGCGCGGCATCGTCGACCGGCCGGACTACACTCCCGGCCGGCCTGCGCGGCTGGCCGTGCCACTGGCCGACCTGATGAACGTCCCCGAAGGCCGCCGCGAAAGGCAGCTGAATTTCGGCGCCGACCTGACCGTGATCGACACGCAGGGCGACTGGGTCTTCGCGCAGGCGGCTATGGACGGCTATTGCGGCTGGCTGCGCGCCGCCGCGCTGAGCGACGACATGCCGCCGATCACCCACCGCGTGACCGCGCCGGCGACCCATCTCTATCCGGCCGCCGACATGAAGCGTCACCAGTTGCACGCGCTGTCCATCGGCGCGCGCCTGTCGGTCGTGGAGGTCGAGGGGAATTTCGCGCGCCTCGCCGCCGGCGGATACGTCCCTGTCCAGCACATCGGCGACCGGCCCGCGACCGATCCAATCGCCGTTGCGGAAACCCTGCTGGGCACGCCCTATCTGTGGGGCGGCAACAGCGATTGGGGCATCGATTGTTCCGGCCTTGCCCAGGCTGCGCTGACCGCCTGCGGTACCGCCTGTCCCGGCGACAGCGACCTGCAACGGGCGGCCTTTCCGGCGGTCGACGACATCCGGCGCGGCGATCTGCTGTTCTGGCCGGGCCATGTGGCGCTGGCGGCCTCGGCCGAACTGATGATCCACGCGACGGCATGGAAGATGGCCGTGATCCGGGAACCGATCGCCCTGGCCATCGCCCGCATCGACGCCGCGGGCGAGGGTCCGTTTCTCGGCGCGCACCGGCCGCAATGACCGACCCCGGATGATTACAGGTTGAAGACCCGCTCGGGCTGGACCGTGCCGCCCTGATAGCGGCCGATGCAGACCGGCCCGCGAGCATCCGCGACCCAGACCAGTTCGCCCCATTCCGCACCTCCGGTGACCTCGCCCGGATTGCCGTTGCGGATTCGGATCGCGCCTTCGGGCGTGGCGCGCAGCGCGGGAAGGTCGGTCAGCGCGGCCTCCAGCGGCAGCAATCGCGCCTGAATCCGGTCCTGCGCCTCGCGGTCGATCCCGTCGAAGCTCATGCCGTCCTCGACCTCGAAGGGACCGGACCAAGTGCGGCGCAGGCTGGCGACATGGCCCAGGCAACCCAGATCGCGGCCAAGATCGCGGGCGATCGAGCGGACATAGCCGCCCTTGCCGCAGACCATTTCCAGCCGCGCCGTGTCGCCATCAGCCTCGATCAGGGACAGGCTTTCGACCCACAGGGGCCGCGCGGCCAGATCCGGATCCTCGCCCTCGCGCGCCAGATCATAGGCTCGCGCGCCATCGACCTTGACGGCGGAAAAGGCGGGCGGAACCTGCATGATCTCGCCGACATAGCCGGGCAGGGCCGCCTCGATCGCGGCGCGGTCGGGCCGCGTCTCGCTGCGCCGGACGACCTGACCCGAGGCATCGTCGGTCGCCGTCTCGGCCCCCCAATTGACCACGAAATCATAGCATTTCAGGGCATCCGTCAGAATTGCCACGGTCTTCGTGGCCTCGCCCAGGGCAACGGCGAGAACACCGGTCGCGTCCGGATCCAGCGTTCCGGCATGGCCCGCCTTTCGGGCGTCCAGCGCCCAGCGGACCTTGTTCACGACCGAGGTCGAGGTCACGCCCGCGGGCTTGTCCACGATCAGCCAGCCCGACACGTCGCGACCCTTCTTGCGTGCCATCGGTTCACCCCCGGTTTGCCAAGGCGCGCGGGATAGCCGCAGCGCCGCCGCCGGTCAACCCGAGCCGTTGACCAGCCCGATCATCGGCCCCATGCTGCGGCCGAAATCGGCCCGCCCCAGGCCCGGCGCGTAGAGCCTGCTGATGGAGCCGTCCAGATACAGCGCGTTCCGCGCGCCCAGCCCGTCACGGAACATCTGACCGAACTCGTAGAACGTCACCGGATTTTCCGAGATCGCGAACCAGGCGGTCCGCCCGTCAGCCGAGACACCGACGCCGTTGCGGATATTGCGGCTTTCGGAATCGACCAGAAAGCGCGGATGCAGCTTGCCGTCGATCACCAGCATGGGCCCCGATTGCGTGGCCAGCCGGCATTCGGGCGCCTCATCGGCGAAGCTGCGGCTTTCGATCACCTGAAAGGGCCGCTTTCCGCCGCTGCAAAAGACACCATTCGGCAACATTCCGAAATTGCCGCCGCCCGCCTGGGTGGTGATCGGATGCAGTTCCTGGCCGTCAATCACCAGCAGGCCCACAGGGCGGTAATCGGGATGGAACATGCCCGCATTCATCGCAAAGGACAGGCTTTGGCCCTGGGGCAGGCTCTTGCGGACATTGTTGAAGCTGTTCAGGGGCCGCCCGTCGGCATCGTTCTGCCACAATCGCAGATCGGATTCCCGGGCGGCGTCGATCTGGCAGACGACATAGGTCTGTCCGTCCTGATCCATGCGCGTGCAACCGTCCGAAGCGGCGGGCAGTCCCATCGCGAACACCATTCCGACCGCAACGCCAAGCTGGCGTTGCAGTTCAATCAGCATCGCGATCATCAGGTGCCTCGACATCGCGGCGGACCCGTTCTTCCGCGAACAACCGGCGGGTATCGTCCATGCGATCAAAGGTCTCGTCCAGCTGGAACCGCAGCCGAGGCGCGTATTTCAGCGTCATCGCCCTGGCCACCAGGTGCCGCAATTCCGGCGCGTTGCGGCGCAGGGCCTCCAGCGCGCCATCGGCGTCGCGACCGCCCAGAGGCAGCACATAGGCCGTAGCCACCTTCAGATCGGGCGAGGTCCGCACCTCGCCCACGGTGATCGAATGGCGGTTCAGGTCCGGATCGTGCACATCGCCGCGTAGCAGCACGTCCGACAATGTGCGGCGAATCAGCTCGCCCACGCGAAGCTGGCGTTGCGACGGGCCCTGGCCCTGGCCCTGGGGAAAACGGTTCTGTGCCATCCGCCCCGATGTAGGGGGTCGCGGGCCGCGCCGCAACGGGATATGACGCGGCAAAAGGACAGGGAGGCCATGGGATGAGCGATTTCGAACAGACCGGAACCGGCGACGCGCCCGGCATCGTGGTGACCGGTGCCTCGGGACGGATGGGCCGGATGCTGATCCGGCTGCTGCTGGACAGCGATCAGGCACGGCTGGTCGGCGCGCTGGAGCGTCCGGGCCATGACTGGATCGGGCGCGACATTGGCGAGGCGATGGGCGGGCAGCCGGCCGGGGTGATGGTCAGCGACGATGCCGTCACCGTCATCGCCCGCGCCCAGGCGGTGATCGACTTCACCGCGCCTTCCGCGACCCTCGGCTTCGCCGAACTGGCCGCGCAAGCCCGCGCTGTTCACGTGATCGGAACGACGGGGCTGGAAGAGACGGACCTGGCACAGATCGCCGCCGCCGCGCGCCACGCGCCGATCATCCGGGCCGGCAACATGAGCCTCGGCCTCAACCTGCTGGTCGGCCTGACCCGCAAGGTCGCCGCGGCGCTTGGCGAGGATTGGGATATCGAGGTGGTCGAGACCCATCACCGCATGAAGGTCGATGCGCCCTCGGGCACCGCCCTGATGCTGGGCGAGGCAGCGGCCGAGGGGCGCGGCGCATCGCTGACCGATCTGCGCATACCCGCCCGCGAGGGCATCACCGGCGCGCGCGCCCCGGGCGGCATCGGTTTTGCCGCCATTCGCGGCGGCGACGTGGTGGGCGAGCACGACGTCATCTTCGCCACTCCGGGCGAACGTCTGGTGCTGCGCCATCTGGCCAGCGACCGCGCGATCTTCGCCCGCGGCGCTATTCGTGCGGCGCTGTGGGGCCAGGACAAGGGGCCGGGACAATACGACATGGCCGATGTTCTGGGCCTGACCTGAAGACCACCCTGCCCGCGACTGATTCGGCGTCGCTTCGCGCCAGAATTGACTGCCGTCCCGTTCGCCTCATCCGCCGATTGCGAGACCTTGGTTAACGCCAGCGTCAAACCAGTCTTTTTGGTCAAGTGGCCCCCGCACGGCATTCCATTTTGTTGCATTCATCTCCACCGCGTCGCTTACATGCGATGACGCAGCCGAAGTATCGGATTGCCACAACCCTTTGCTTACTTGGTGAGAGTTATGAAAGTTCTTAAGGTTCTGGCGGTCGCGGCCGCTCTTTCGCCCTTCGCCTTCGCGGCCCGGGCAGCAAGCGTTGACGTGTCGCTGGATTACACGGTCGGCAAGTCGGTTTCGATCAGCCACCCCGAGGCGGTGGCAAGCTCGGTCAAGGCATCGGCCTTTCATCTGACCGGCTCGGAAGGGATCGGAAAGTTCGTCGCGTTCTGCGTGGACATCGCGACCCGGCTCAGCCTGCCCAGTTCCTATCAGGTCGTCGGCAGCAACAGCACGACCGCCAAGCTGCAGAACCTGTTCGATGCGAATTACCGCAATGTAAGCACCAGCAATGCCAACCAGTCGGCCGCCTTTCAGCTGGCGATCTGGAAGACGATCTACAACGGCTTTTCCTGGAGCGGCGCCAGCAGAACGGTCAACAGCCTGACCGCCAGCTACCTGTCCAGCGCGGCTTCTTACAGCGGCGACAAGATTTGGCGCCTGACCTTCCTTGACGGCGACAAGACGCAGGATCTGGTGACCGCCGACATGGCACCCTCGCCCGTTCCGCTGCCGGCCACGGCGCTGCTGCTGCTGGGCGGCCTCGGTGGTCTGGGGGCCTTCGCCCGCAAGCGGCGCGCAGACTGACCGCGCTGCGCCGCGCGACAGCGCATGGCACGAAAATCCCGGACCGGTCGCCAAGGCTGCCGGTCCCTGCCTCTTGGGGCATCGCCCGGACGGAAAAATTCGACCGCCGGCCGGGGCCATCAAAGGTCATTTGCACCCCGCCGCTGACCGGCTAGAAGCGGGGCATGAGCACGACCCGCCTGATTGCCGATGCAGATACGACCACCGCCCTGGCCCGCACCCTTGCCGGCATGGCACGGCCCGGCCTGACGATCCTGCTGGACGGGCCGGTCGGCGCGGGAAAGACCCATTTCGCCCGCGCCTTCATTCAGGCGCGACAGGGCGACATCGCCGAGGACGTGCCCAGCCCGACCTTCACGCTGGTGCAGACCTATGACGACCCGATGGGGACCGAAATCTGGCACGCCGACCTCTATCGCCTGACCGATCCGTCGGAACTGGACGAGCTTGGGCTGGACGAGGCGGCCGAGACCGCGATCCGTCTGATCGAATGGCCCGACCGGCTGGAAATGCTGCCCGATGGCGCGCTGACCGTCGCGATGGCGTCGACACCGGATCCCCACCTGCGCCAGATCACGCTGCACGGCCCCGGCGCTGGCCGCATCGCCGCCATTGCGCGATTCATCGCCGCCACCGGCCGGGCCGGCTCGCGGGTCGTGCCGCTGGCGGGCGATGCCTCGGCCCGGCGCTATTTCCGGCTGCAGGGGCCGCAGGGCCGCGCGGTGCTGATGGACGACCCTTCAGGCGATTGCGCGGGTTTTGTCCAGATGACCCGATGGCTGCGCAGCCATGGCTTCGGCGCGCCCGAATTGCTGGCGGCGGATGACGCCGCGGGTCTGCTGCTGGTCGAGGATCTGGGCGACGATCTGCTGGCGCGGGTGCTGGAGAAGCGACCCGGCATGGCGCCCGAGCTCTATGAGCGGATCACAGATCTTCTTGTCGCGCTTCACCGCCATCCGGTGCCCGATTTCGTCCGCCCGCTGGACGGACCGCTGCTGGCCGAACAGGTCGGCCTGTTCGCGGCGTGGTATCCCCAGGCCGCCGGCGCCCCGGCCACCGATGCCGCAGGCATCGGCCCGGTCATCGCCCGGCTGCACGCCGACCTTGCAGGCGATCTTCCTTCGGTCCTGTCGCTGCGCGATTTCCACGCCGAGAACCTGATCTGGCGTGGCGACACCGCGCCGCTGGGCCTGATCGATTATCAGGACGCGGTGGCCTGCCATCCGGCCTATGATCTGGTCTCGGCGCTGCAGGACGCACGCCGCGACGTGGCGCCCGCCATCGAAGCCGCCTGCATCGCCCGCTACCTGGATGCGACCGGAATGGACGCGGCCCGTTTCCGCGCTGTCTATGCCCTGTTGGGCGCGCAGCGGAACTTGCGGATCATGGGCATCTTCACCCGGCTCTGCCTGCGCGACGGAAAGCCGCGCTATCTGGACTTCATGTCGCGCGTCTGGGGGCATCTGCGCCGCGACCTGACGCATCCCGCGCTGGCACCGCTGGCCCGGATCGTCGCGGCGCTGCCCCAGCCGGACCCGACCGTCCTCGAAAGGATTCGCGCGCAATGTCCCCGCTGATGATCTTCGCCGCGGGCCTGGGAACCCGGATGCGGCCGCTGACGGCCGATCGGCCCAAACCGCTGGTCGAGGTCGCGGGCCGGTCCCTGCTGGAGCGCGCGCTGGATCTGGGTCGCGATGCGGGATGCACGCCCATCGCGGTCAACACGCATTACCTGGCTGACCAGATTGCCCATCGTCTCGCGGGGAAGGGCGTCGCGATCAGTCATGAACCCGGCCCCATCCTTGATACCGGCGGCGGGCTGCGGCAGGCCCTGCCGCTGCTGGGAAGGGGGCCAGTGCTGACGCTGAATCCCGACGTGGTGTGGACCGGTCCGAACCCGCTGACCGCGCTGGAGATCGGATGGAACGACCGGATGGACGCGTTGCTGATGCTGGTGCCGCTGGACCGGGCCACGGCGCGAACGGGCGGCGGCGATTTCGCGCTGGCGGATAGGGGCCGGATCACCCGCCGCGGCGATTTCGTCTATGCCGGCGCGCAGATGCTGCGCCCCGAAGGGCTGGCCGGGATCCCGGATCGGGTGTTTTCGCTGAACCTGCTCTGGGATCGGCTGATCGCCCGCGGTCGCGCCTTCGGTCTGGTCCATCCGGGCGGCTGGTGCGATGTCGGCACTCCGCAGGCGATCCCGCTGGCCGAGGCATTGCTGCATGACTGAGACAGGCGGTCTTTTCGCGCTGCCTCCGGGCGTCGATTTCGCGCGCGAATTCGTCCGCGGATTTCTGCAACGCATGGCGGGCCGGCCGCCCGAATCCATCGCCCGCGTCACCATCTACGCCAATGCCGCGCGGACCATGGCGCAGATCGGCGCCGCCTTCGATGAACACGGCGCGATGCTGCTGCCGCGGCTGCGTACGATCACCAATCTGGACCGCCCCCCACAGCCCGGCGATCCGGCCCCCGCCGCACCCCTTGCGCGGCGGTTGCAACTGGCCCGGCTGATTGCCCGGCTGATCGCGGCGCGCCCCGATCTGGGCGCGGGCCATTCCGTCCCCGCCCTGGCGAAATCGCTGGCTGACCTGATGACCGAAATGCAGACCGAGGGGCGCGACGCGCTGGCGCTGGAGGGGATCGATACCGGCGATCATGCCCGCCATTGGCAGAACGCGCTGACCTTCCTGCGCATCGCCGCCGGTTTCCATCTGGACGGCCCGGCGGTGGACCGCGCCGACCGCCAGCGCCGGACGGCCGAGGCGCTGGCCGCGGACTGGGCGCGGGGCGAAAACCTGCCGGACGCCCCGGTGATCGTCGCGGGCTCGACCGGATCGCATGGCGCGACGCGGCTGTTCATGCGGGCGGTGGCGGCGCTGCCGGGCGGCGCGGTGGTTTTGCCCGGATTCGATTTCGACCAGCCGCAACCGGTCTGGGACAGCCTCGATGCCCGGTCCGAGGATCATCCGCAGGCCCGTTTTGCGCCATTGATCGCGGCTGCCGGCCATCCCGCGCGCTGGACCGACGCCGTGCCGCCGGCGCCCGATCGCAACCGCCTGTTGTCGCTGGCCCTGCGCCCCGCGCCCGTCACCGATCAATGGATCGCCGAGGGCCCCGCCCTGCCCGACCTGATCGCGCCGACACGCGGCCTGACCCTGATCGAGGCCGATCAGCCCGCGCAAGAGGCCGAAGCGATTGCACTGGTCATGCGCGAGGCGGTCGAAACCGGCCGCGCCGTGACCCTGATCGCGGCGGATGGCAACCTGATCCGGCGCGTGAACTCGGCCCTGGACCGCTGGCATCTGCGCGCCGATGAAAGCGCGGGCCAGCCGATGCCGCTGACTCCGCAGGGCCTGTTTCTGCGCCAGATCGCCGGAATCTTCGGCGAGGCGCTGACCATCGACCGGCTGCTGAGCCTGCTGAAACATCCGCTGGCGGTGACCGGATCGACGCTGATCGGCGCAAACGAGGCGCGGCTTGCGGCTCGCGAGCTGGAACTGCATCTGCGCCGCAACGGCCCGGCCTTTCCCGATGGCGACAGCCTGCGGTCCTGGGCCGATCGGGGCGACGAGACGCGCAGGATCTGGGCGCGATGGCTGGCCGTTCTGCTGGACCGGATGGCTGGGTTTGCGACCGATTCGGCACCCCGGCCGCTTGCCGCGCGCCTTGCGGAACTGCGAGCCCTGGCCGAAGATTTCGCCGCCGGACCGGGGGGCGATCCCGAAACCTCGCGCCTGTGGGCGGGCAGCGGCGGCGCGCTGGCCCGCGCGGTCCTGGACAACCTGGCCGAACATGCCGGACACGGCCCCGACATGGGCCCCGCCGATTTCGCCGCCCTGCTGTTCGAGGAATTGCAGTCCCACCAGCTTCGCAACGAAGGTGAGACCTGCCATCTGCTGCAAATCCGCGGCACCCGCGAGGCGCGGATCCTGAATACCGGCACGGTGATCCTGTCGGGACTGAACGAAGGCGGCTGGCCGCAGGCACTGGACCCCGATCCGTGGCTGTCGCGCGACATGCGGGCGGCGGCGGGCCTGACCCTGCCGGAACGCCTGATCGGGCTGGCCGCGCATGATTTCCAGCAGGCGATCGGGGCGGAAACCGTCATCCTGACCCGCGCCCGCCGCGATGCCGAGGCCGAGACGATCCCCTCGCGCTGGCTGAACCGGCTGACGAACCTGATGGCGGGGCTGCCCGAACGCCGCGGCCCCGAGGCGCTGGCCGCGATGCGCGATCGCGGGCGGGTCTGGCTGGACCTGGCCCGCGCCGTCACCCAGCCCGAAACGGCGGTCCCGGCGGCGCCGCGACCCTCGCCCCTTCCGCCCGCGCCGGCCTTTGCCGACCTGCCCGTCACCGATGTCGGCCTGCTGATCCGCGACCCCTATGCGGTCTATGCCAAGCGGGTCCTGGGCCTGCGCCCGCTGCCGCCGCTGCGGCCCGAACCCGATGCCGCCCTGCGCGGACAGATCCTGCACAGCATCGTCGAGGCGTTGCTGAAAGCTACCCCCCATTCCGACCCTGACCCTGTCGCACTGCGCGCCGACTTCCTGCGGATCACTGCGCAGGTGCTGGAAGACGCGGTGCCCTGGCCGGCCGCACGGGCCTTCTGGCAGGCCCGGATGGAACGCATCGCCGACCGGATCGTGGCGGACGAGGTATCGCGCCGTCGCGACGGCAGCCCCGTCGTGATCGAGCATCGCGGCAAGGTCGGCCTGCCCGCGCTTGGCTTCAGCCTGACGGCCAAGCCCGACCGGATCGACCTGCTGCACGACGGGCGGGTGATGATCTACGACTACAAATCCGGAACTCCGCCCAGCGAAAAGCAGATGGCGCGGTTCGACAAGCAACTGATCCTGGAGGCCGCAATGGCCCGGCGCGGCGGCTTCGACGCGCTTGGGCCGGCCGAGGTGGCCGGTCTGCGCTATATCCAGCTGGGCGGCGAAGGGCTGACCCATGACCGCGCCTATAGCGCCGAATCCGAAGCCGAGGCATGGCATGGCTTTCAGCGCCTGATCGCGGCCTACCTGACCGGCGGGACCGGGTTTACCGCGATGAATGCCCCGGAACGGACCAGCTATGCCGGCGATTACGACCACCTTGCACGGTTCGGGGAATGGTCGCTGTCGGATTCCGCGCAGCCCCGAAAGGTGGGCGATCACGATGGATGACGCGACGCGGAACCAGATCGAGGCCGCCGATCCTGCCTGTTCGACCTGGCTGACGGCCAATGCCGGATCGGGCAAGACGCGGGTGCTGACCGACCGCGTGGCACGGCTGCTGCTGGGGGGGACGCGGCCCGAACGCATCCTGTGCCTGACCTACACCAAGGCCGCCGCGACCGAGATGCAGAACCGGCTGCTGGCGCGGCTGGGCCGATGGGCGATGCTGCCCGAAACCGACCTGCGCCGCGAACTGGCCGATCTGGGCGAAACCGGCACGCCGGACCTGGCCCAGGCGCGCAGGCTGTTTGCCAGCGCGATCGAGGCGCCGGGCGGGCTGAAGGTGCAGACCATCCACAGCTTCTGCGCCGCCCTGCTGCGCCGGTTCCCGCTGGAGGCTGGGGTGGCGATGGGCTTTTCCGAACTGGACGACCGCAGCGCCCGCGCCCTGCGCGCCCGCATCGTCGAGGAAATGGCCGAGGCCGGCGATCCCGCGATCCGCGACCTGACGGCGCTGCATGGCGGCGACGATCTGGACCGCTTTCTGGCCGGGCTGTCCCAGGCCGATTTCAGCGCCCCGCCCGATGCCGAAGCGATCTGGGCGGCGATGGACGTGCCTGCCGGACTGGATGACGACCGCCTGCTGGCGCAGGTCTTCGAGGGCGCCGAGGCCGATCTGTTCGACGCGCTGACGCCGATCCTGCGCACGGGCAAGCCCACCGATCAGAAACTGGCCGAAACACTGGGCGACGGGCGCTGGCGCGATCCGGGTCTGGCGGAATTGCGGCGGCTCTGCGGCTGCCTGCTGTTTGGCGGAACCGCGGCCGATCCCTTTGGCGCCAAGATCGGCAAGCTGCCGACCAAGGAACTGCGCCTGGGTCCCTGCGCGCCCTTCATGGACGATCTTGAGGCGCTGATGCGGCGGGTGCAGGACGCCCGGCCGCAAATGACCGCCCTGCAGGCCGCGCAGAAGACGCTGGCCCTGCACCGCTTTGCCCATGCCTTCACCACCCGCCTGGCGGGCCGCAAGACGGCGCATGGCTGGCTGGATTTCGACGACCTCATCCGGCGCGCCGCGCTGCTGCTGGAACAATCCAGCATGGCGCAATGGGTGCTGTGGCGGCTGGATGGCGGGATCGACCATATCCTTGTGGATGAAGCGCAGGATACCAGTCCCGAACAATGGCGCGTGATCCGGCGGCTGACCGACGAATTCACCAGCGGCGCAGGCGCGCATGACCGGCCCCGGACCCTGTTCGTCGTAGGCGATCCGAAACAGTCGATCTATTCGTTCCAGGGCGCGGATATCGCGGTCTTCGAGGAAATGCGCGACCGGTTCGACCGTGATTTCCGTGCCGTCCGGCAGCCGATGCAACAGCGCGGGCTGCGCCATTCCTTCCGCTCGTCGCCCGCCATCCTGTCGGTGGTGGACGCGGTCTTTCAGGGCGAGGCAGCGCAGGGGCTGGGCGTGCCGCCCGAACATATCGCCTTCCGCGCCGATCTGCCGGGACGGGTGGACATCTGGCCGCCGCTGCCCGAACCGGAAACGCCCGAGGAAGGCGACTGGACCCGGCCCGTGGATGCGCCTGCGGAAAATGCCGCCGACAGGGTGCTGGCCCGCGCCATCGCAGGCCGGATCCGCGCGATGCTGGGTGGCCCGATCATGGATGTCAGGAACGGCCAGCCGCGCCCGGTCGGGCCGGGCGACATCCAGATCCTGGTGCAGCGCCGGGCGGGACTGTTCGACGACCTGATCCGCGAATTGAAGGCGGCGAACCTGCCCGTCGCCGGGGCCGACCGGCTGAAGCTGGCGGCCGAGCTGGCGGTGCGCGACATCACTGCCACGCTGGCGGTTCTGGCCACGCCCGAGGACAGCCTGTCGCTGGCCGCGGCCCTGCGCTCGCCCCTGTTCGGGCTGTCCGAGGACGATCTCTACCGACTGGCGGCGGGGCGCGGCCGGGCGCATCTGTGGCAGAGGCTGCGCGCCTCCGACCACCGGACCGCGCGCGAGGTGCTGGCCGACCTGATGGCGCAGGCGGACCGGCTGCGGCCCTATGACCTGATCTCGCGCCTGCTGATCCGTCATGGCGGGCGGATGGCATTGCTGGCCCGGCTGGGCCCCGAGGCCGAGGACGGGATCGACGAATTGCTGTCGCAGGCCATGGCCTATGAACAGGCCGAGACGCCCTCGCTGACCGGGTTCCTGGTCTGGCTGGCCAGCGACGAGGTGCAGGTCAAACGGCAATTGCCGGGCGGCAGCGGCGGCCTGATCCGGGTGATGACGGTGCATGGCGCCAAGGGTCTGGAAAGCCCGATCGTGATTTTGCCGGAAACGCGCAAGCGACGCGCCGATGGGCGCGGGCGCATCGTGCGGCTGGACGGGATGCCTGCGTGGAAGGGCGCCGCGCCGGACCGGCCCGATGCACTGACCATCGCGGTCGCCGAACAGGAACGCCGGCAGGACGAGGAACGGCGGCGGCTGCTTTACGTCGCCATGACGCGGGCGGAAAGCTGGCTGATCGTGGCGGCAGCTGGCGAGACCGGTGCAGGGCTGGACAGCTGGCACGGCATGATCACGGACGGCGCGGCCCGCGCAGCCCTGCCCCGGTCCCCGATCGAGATCGAGGGTGTCGGGCAGGGAACGCGCCTGACCTTCGGCGCCTGGCCCGAATGGGCCGATGCCGCCGAGGCGCAGTCCGCCGCCGCGACCCCTCGGCCCGCCTGGCTGGCCTGCGTCCCCGAACCGGTCGCCCGGCCCCCGCGCCCGGTCGCGGCGACAGGTCTGGGCGGCGCCAAGGTGCTGGCCGCGGCGACCGACGATTCCGATCCGGCGGCGGCAATGCTGCGCGGCACAAGGTTGCATCTGCTGCTGGAACATCTGCCCGGAACCGCTGCCGGTGACTGGCCCGGCCTCGCCCGCGCGGTTCTGGCGGGGGCCGAGGGCGGGCTGCCGGACGAGGCCCGGCTGGCCGACCTGCTGGCCGAGGCGCGCGCCGTGATCGAGGCCCCGGATCTGGCGGACATCATCGACCCCGGCCCGGACGCGCAGGTGCTGCGCGAGGTCGCGCTGAGCGCGCCCCTGCCCGGCATCGGCATCCTGCACGGCACCATCGACCGGCTGATCGTCACCGCAAACCGCATCCTGGCGGTCGACTACAAGTCGAACGCCACCGTGCCCGCGACGCCCGAGGCCGCCCCCGACGGCATCTTGCGCCAGATGGCCGCCTATCGCGCGGCCCTGCGGCAGATCTGGCCCGGCCGGCGGATCGAGGTGGCGATCCTGTGGACGGCCACGCGCAGCCTGATGGAAATCCCGGATCCGCTGCTGGACCGCGCGCTGGCCGCCCTTGACCCGGCCGATCCGCGTTCATAGCTTTCAGGACAGTGCCGCCGATCCCCGGCCCCCGCCATTTCCCAAGGAGCAAGATCATGGCTACCGTGCCCGTCAATGACAGCGAATTCGACGCCGAAGTGCGTCAGGCCGACACCCCCGTCATCGTGGATTTCTGGGCGGAATGGTGCGGACCCTGCAAGCAGATCGGCCCCGCTCTGGAAGAACTGTCCGAGGAATATGCCGGCAAGCTGAAGGTCGTGAAGGTCAATGTGGACGAAAACCCCGAACAGGCCGCGGCCCTTGGCGTGCGCGGGATTCCCGCGCTGTTCATGTTCAAGGATGGCGAGGTCGTGTCCAACCGCATGGGTGCGGCGCCGAAAGCCGCGCTGAAAAGCTGGATCGACGAATCGGTCTGATCCGGGCCGGACAGAAAGGCGGGGCGGCGGTCATACGGGCCAGCCGCCCTTTTTCATGGCGACAAGCAGCCGGGCATCGGCATCGCTCGCCATCATGTCGAGGCTGCTCTGCCGCAGGAACCAGTCCAGATAGCCCGCATAATCGGGCCGGTGTTCAGGCGCGCGCGACAGGGCCTCGCTGGATCCCAGTTCGGCCACGTTCAGCGCGATGTGATGAAAATCCGACTGGCCGAACAGAACCGCGGGCTTGCCCAGGATATAGCCGTCCATCGCCACGGCGCTGTTCTGCGTCGCGACGAAGGCGCAATCGCGCAAAAGGCGGGCTGTATCGCCGCCGATGGTCAGGTTCGCATGACGCGCGGCAATGGCCTCGAGCGCGGCCCGATCCGCCCCATCATAGGTTTCTTTCGGGTGGAAGGTGGCGATAGCCGGGCGTCCGGTCCGGGCAACGCTCTCGACCATCCGTAGCGGGCTCATGGTCTGGAAGGACCGCTGTTCGTGGATGCGGCCCTGCAGCGCAATCAGGACATGATCGCCTCTCGCCGGCGCGGGCCCCGGCAGGACGCGGTCGCGAAGCCGGCGGGCAAAATCCCGGGCGATGTCGGGATCGAGCCGGGCTTCGGGAAAGGTCGCCCGCGCCACCGGCCAGCGCCAGCGTTCGGCCTGACGTTCCAGCCGCCAGAACGGATAGTGATAGGCAAGACGGAAGGTCAGGGCTTCCGGATGGGTCGGCCGCTCCATGTGATACAGCGCGAAGCCGGGCCGGTTCGGCGCCTCGGCGCGCGGTCCCTCACCGGACCGGCGGATCCGGACCTGCCAGCCGCGGGATTCCAGCAGCGCCCGCATCCGGTTCAGAAAGCCAAGCTTTCCGGCCCGCGCCATGCGCAGGATCGGCGGATGCAGATAGACGGACAGAAGGCGCTCGTCGGTCATGGCGGCAGGCCAGGGGGTCAGTCCCGACATTTGGCGGGTCGTAGCGACGGTGAATCGTTCGGGTTCCGATGTCCAGATCGATTCCCGCTGAATCCGCTTCGCTGGCAGGCCGGGGCTGAAACTAGCGCAGGACTTTCCGCAGATAGACGTAACAGGCGCCTTCGCCGCCATGGCGGAAATGGGCGGCGCGGATCTGCTGGACCACTGGCGCCAGGGGCGGGCTGTGCAGCCAGTGCGGCACCTGATGGCGCAGCGCGCCCGGTCGGGTCGGCAGGGGTCCGTGATCGCCCCTGCCCTTGCCCGTGATGACAAGAACCAGGCGGCAGCCATTGGCGTGGCACGACAGAATGAAACGTATCAGCGCCGGATGTGCGTCTGCCAGCGTCATGCCGTGAAGATCCAGCCGCGCCTCGGGCCGCAGCTTGCCCTGGGACATGCGACGGTGAAGACCGGCATCCATGCGGATCGGCGCATCGGCCAGTTGCCGGGCGGGGCTTGGCGCCGGCTGGTGCTGCGTGCCGCGCGGCGTGGCGGATTGCCCGATGCGAAAGTCCGGCAACGGGGTGACCGGGGGCTTTGGCGGCGGCAGCGCGCCTTTGCCGGCGGTGGAGGCCGGAGGTTTCGGTTCGGGGCGGTCGCAATGCAGCGGCGTCGCGGTCCGGGCGATGCGCGACCACAACTCTCGCTCTTCCGGCGTCAGGCCCCGGCGCCGCCGCATCATCAGCCGGTCGCGACCAACTGCCAGTTCGGGTCGTTCTGACCCATGCGCCGCGAGAAGGTCCAGATGTCGCGCTGCTTGCGGGGCGCCTTGGGATCTCCCTCGATCACCTTGCCCTCGGCGTCGCGGGTGGCCGCCACCAGTTCGGCCACGAAGCGGACCGAGATTTCGGCCGCGCCGGTCGCGCTGTCGAAATCCGCCCCGTGCAGGGCCGTCTCGCGGGTGCCCAGATACTGCGCCTCGACCGTCTGGCCCTTCGCGGCGCGCTGGTCGATGACGGATTGGAACGCCTCGGCCACCGGCGCGTCCAGAAAGGCGCGCACCTCGGACAGATCGCCCCTCTCGAAGGCCATCAGGATCATCTCGTGGGCCGATTTCGCGCCGTTGAGGAAATCCCGAACGTTGAAGGACGGCTCGGCCGATTTCATCGCCGCAAGCGCATCGGCCTGCGGGCTGCCCGCGTCGGCATGATCGAGGATGTCGTGATCCTCGGCCTCTTCCGCCGTGCCCTCGATCACCTCGAAGCGCCGCCGTGACGGCTCGGGCGTGTCGACCTTGGTCGGCTCGAACCCGTCGCGAGTGCCAAGCACGTTGCGCAACCTGAGAATCAGGAAAATGGCGATCGCGGCCAGGACGATCAGCTGAAGCATCGGGTTGGACATGCGGGTAGGGGCCCCTGTTCTTGGCGATCTGTTGGTATCTGCGCTGTGGGTCATTATGTAGGATGCGAGTCGGCGCAAGTCCAGTTTTTGCGCCTGAATGAAGGGGAATTCGCATGTGGCTTTTCGTTCTGTTCGTGGCCATTCCGCTGATCGAGATCGCACTGTTCATTCAGGTCGGCGGGCTGATCGGATTGTGGCCGACGCTGGGGATCGTGCTGCTGACCGCGGTCGTGGGCACCGCGCTGATGCGAAGCCAGGGCGCGCGGGCCTGGGCCGAGGTGCAGCGTTCCTT
>NZ_DHXG01000039.1:29034-33453 GCF_002413585.1 Paracoccus sp. UBA5162 | reverse complement strand
TGGATGAGGCCACGTCCAACCGCATCGCAGCAGGCGAAGTGGTCGAGCGTCCGGCTTCGGCGGTGAAGGAACTGGTGGAAAACGCGCTGGATGCCGGCGCGACGCGCATCGACATCGCCATCGAGAACGGAGGCAAGCGGCTGATCCGCGTCACCGATGACGGCTGCGGGATGACCGCCGACGACCTGCCGTTGGCCCTGTCGCGCCACGCCACCAGCAAGATCGATGGCAGTGACCTGCTGGCGATTCGCAGCTTCGGCTTTCGCGGCGAGGCGCTGCCGTCGCTGGGCGCCGTCGGGCGGCTGACGATCACCTCACGCGCGCAAGGCTGTGAGGGCGTGGCGATCGCCGTCGCGGGCGGGGCCGCCGGCCCGGTCCGTCCCGCGGCAGCCAATCGGGGCTGCGTCGTGGAGTTGCGCGATCTGTTCTTTGCCACCCCCGCCAGGCTGAAATTCATGCGCAGCGACCGCGCCGAGACGCAGGCCGTGGCCGACACGATCCGCCGCCTTGCCATGGCCGAACCCTGGATCGGGTTTTCGCTATCGGCGGAAGGGCGCGAGATCTTCCGCGCCGATGCCGAACAGGGCGAGCTTTTCGACGCCCTGAAACTGCGCCTGACGCGGGTGATGGGCCGCGATTTCATCGACAATACGGTCACCATCGACGCCATTCGCGACGACCTGACCCTGACCGGCTTTGCCGCCTTGCCGACCTATTCGCGCGGCGCGGCGGTGGCGCAGCATCTTTATGTGAACGGCCGCCCGGTCCGCGACAAGCTGCTGACCGGCGCGCTGCGGGCGGGCTACATGGATGTGCTGGCTGCGGGGCGCCACCCGGCGGCGGTGCTGTATCTGACCTGCGATCCGCATCTCGTGGACGTGAACGTCCATCCTGCCAAGGCCGAGGTCCGGTTCCGTGACCCGCAGGCCGCGCGCGGCCTGATCGTCAGCGCATTGCGGCACGGGTTGGCCAGCGCAGGCCATCGCGCCTCATCGACCCTTGGTGATGCGACGCTGGCGGCCTTCCGGCCAGAGCCGGCGGCGGCACAGGCGCGCCGCTATCAGATGCACGACCGCCGCCCCTCGGCAGGCGCCATGCGCGGGGCGCTGGACATGCAGGCCCCGATCGCCGATCCGGGCTTTGCCGAAGCACCGTCGGCGCGCTTCGAAGGAGTGCCGGACGACGGGCCGCAGGATGCCCCGCTGGGCGCCGCACGGGCACAGATTCACGAGAACTGGATCCTTGCGCAGACCGCTGACGGCCTTGTCATCGTCGATCAGCACGCGGCCCACGAACGGCTGGTCTATGAACGACTGAAGGCGCAGGCCGGCGCAAGCGGCATCGCCTCGCAGGCGTTGCTGATCCCCGAAATCGTCGAATTGTCCGAGGCCGATTGCAACCGGATTCTGGGCGTTGCCGACGACCTTGCCTGCCTGGGGCTGGTGATCGAGCCGTTCGGCGGCAGCGCCATCGCGGTGCGCGAATCGCCGGCGATGCTGACCCGCCTGAACGTTCCGGCGCTGATCCGCGACATCCTTGACGATCTGGCCGATCAGGGTGCATCCGACCGTCTGCGCGGGCGGATCGACGCGGTTCTGTCGTCCATGGCCTGCCATGGCTCGGTCCGCGCGGGCCGACGCATGGGCGCGGACGAGATGAACGCCCTGCTGCGCGAGATGGAGCGCGTCCCCAGATCGGGACAATGCAATCACGGCCGGCCGACCTGGGTCAAGCTGCGCCTTGCCGATATCGAACGTCTTTTCGGACGCAAGGAGTGACCCTGCCCGGCCCGCGACAATAAGGGCGGGCCGGAGGAACCCATGCTTCAGATCAGCCCCGACAAGGCCGCCCATGTCATCATCCGCGCCCGCGAATATGACAGGCCCGTCTGACCGCCGGCACGCTTCTGGAAACCTTTTCCGAAATGACATGCCGGGCCTGCGTCTGGGATCACCGCCCCGGCGTCAGCCGGTTTCGGGCGCCAGACGGCGGTCATGACCGCGATTTCGTTGTCCTGCATCGCTGCCAGATCATCGACCCGACCTGCGTCGCCGCCGTGGGCCATCCGGCGCCGATCCCGTCTTTCCGGTGCGCCGATAACATCCGCGTCAGACTGCCTGCCTGACGCCGGCAAACGGATGCCGGGTCGCCTCCCGACCCTATCCAAGCCGAATCGCATTCGCTAGACTGCTCACAAACAAGCACGAAGCAGTAACAAACAGGCGATCCTCATGACCATGTTCCGAATCCTGATGTCCACCGCCCTGGTCGGGGCGCTGGCCTCCTGCGCAGGACCGATGAACCGCGCGCCCGGCGGCGGCGGTTCCTATGCCGCGCCCGAGCCGGCGCCGATCCCCGCCGCGTCGGCCGGGGACGAGGCCGGGTTGAAGAATTTCGTTCAGTCCTTCCGCTCGCGCGCGCTGTCTTCGGGCGTTTCGGCGGCGACTTATGACCGCGCCATGAGGATCGCGCGCTACAACCCGGACGTGATCCGGCTGGACCGCAAACAGGCCGAATTCTCGCGCCCCGTCTGGCTGTATCTGGACAGTGCCGTCTCTGATTCCCGCATCGATACCGGGCGCGAGAAGGCGGCGCGGTTCAACAGCACCCTGTCGGCGATCGAGGCGCGCTATGGCGTGCCGCGCGAAATCGTGTTGGCCGTCTGGGGGATGGAATCGAATTTCGGCGCCAATCGCGGCAAGATGCAGATCATCCCCTCGCTCGCGACGCTGGCCTATGACGGCCGCCGGGGCGAGATGTTCCAGAAACAGCTGATCGCCTCGCTGAAGATCCTGCAGGCGGGCGATGTCGATCCCGAAAACATGCTGGGCAGCTGGGCCGGCGCGATGGGCCATACCCAGTTCATGCCGACATCCTATCTTGAATATGCCGTCGATTTCACCGGTGACGGCCGCCGCGACATCTGGTCCGACGATCCGACCGACGCGCTGGCCTCGACCGCGGCCTATCTGGCTCGGAGCGGCTGGCGCCGGGGCGAGGCATGGGGGGCCGAGGTCAGGCTGCCCGCGAATTTCAACATGGGCCAGATCGGCAAGAGCACCCGCAAATCCAGCGGCACATGGGCCGCGCAGGGCGTGACCCGCTTCGGCGGCGGCAGCCTGCCATCGGGCAACGGCTCGATCATCATGCCGGCGGGCGCGCGCGGACCGGCCTTCCTGATCCTCGACAATTTCCGGTCGATCCTGCGCTACAACAATTCCGACAATTATGCGCTTGGCGTGTCCTTCCTGGGCGAACGGATCGCCGGGCGGTCGGGCATCCAGGGCGGCTGGCCACGCAACGACCGGCCCTTGTCCACGGCCGAGCGGAAGGAAATCCAGCAGCGCCTGCGCGCCCAGGGCTATTATGACGGCGAGATCGACGGGCTGTTCGGTTCGGGCACGATGACGGCGGTGGCCGCCTATCAGCGCGCCAGGGGCGTGACGCCGGACGGCTACCCGACCTCGATCCTGCTGGATCAGTTGCGCGGCCGTTAGGCCGGGCGGCCGATCCGATCGGCTGCCCGCGCCGCCCGCCCGCCAAGGGCCGCGCGGCGCGGGCAGCCTGCGGCCAGAACGACAGGTTCAGGCGAGCCGGTCGCAAAAAATGCGCAGAACCGTCGCGTAGACATTTCGTTTGAACGGCACGATCCGGGCCAGAAGATCGTCGGCGCGCATCCAGTCCCAGCGGTCGAATTCGGGGTGCTCCGTCTCGATGCAGATGTCGCTGTCCTGACCCAGAAAGCGCATCAAAACCCATTTCTGGCGCTGCCCGCCATAGCGGCCCTTCCAGACCTTGCCCAGCAATTCCGGCGGCAGGTCATAGAAAACCCAATCCGGCGTCTCGTCGAGGATCTCGACCTTGCTGGCGGGAATGCCGGTTTCCTCGGCCAGTTCACGCAGCGCCGCCTCGCGCGCGGTTTCGCCCGGGTCGATCCCGCCCTGCGGCATCTGCCAAGCGGGCGGCTGATCGGTCGGATGGTCCAGCCGCTGACCGGCAAAGACCATCCCGGCCGCGTTGATCAGCACGACGCCCGCGCAGGGCCGGTAGGGCAAGCCCCCCGGCCCCGATGGATAGGCGCCATCAACCATTGTCCTTGGCCGCGCCTTCCTTTCCGGTGCCCGATCCCTCGCCGGTGACTGCGGGCTTGGCTTCCGGGGGCACCCGGTCGGCCTCGAAATCGACGGCGGCCAGACCCTTGAGAATATCCACGGCATAGGCCAGCTGATAATCCTCGTCGCGCAGCTTGGCGGTGGCTTCGACCTCGGCGGCCTCGTCCTCCATCTGCTTCTTTTCCTCTTCGCTGATCGAATCGTTGTTCAGCGCGCCGCGCAGATCGGCCTCGGAACGGCCGAAGCTAGACTGGCTGCGCGGGCCTTCCTTGTCCTGCTCGTCGACCGGCACCGGCTTGGGCTGCGA
>NZ_DHXG01000039.1:20324-28648 GCF_002413585.1 Paracoccus sp. UBA5162 | reverse complement strand
GCCGTGGTCAGCCGGATCGCGCTGTCCGACGTGACCGGCATGACCGTCTGAACGCTGCCCTTGCCGAATGTCTTCTCGCCCACGACGATGGCGCGGCGGTGGTCCTGCAGGGCACCGGCCACGATCTCGGAGGCGCTGGCGGAACCGCCATTGGTCAGCACCACCATCGGCCTGCCCTGGGCCAGATCGCCGGGTTCCGCGTTCCAGCGTTCGCTGTCCTCGACCTTGCGGCCGCGGGTGCTGACGATTTCGCCGGCATCGAGGAAGGCGTCGCTGACGCTGATCGCCTGGTTCAGCAAACCGCCCGGATTGTTGCGCAGATCCAGAACGAAGCCCGTCACCTTGTCGATGCCGCCGACCTCCTTGACCGCCTTGTCCAGTTCGGTTTTCAGCGTATCGTAGGTTTCATCATTGAAGGTCGAGACGCGCAGGATGACCGCATGCCCCTCGACGCGGCTTTTCACCACGGTCAGCTTGATCGTGTCGCGGGTCATGGTCAGATCGAAGGGTTCCTTTTCGCCCTCGCGCAGGATGGTGACGGTGATATCGCTGCCGACCGGGCCACGCATCATGTCCACCGCCTCGTCCAGCGTCAGCCCCATCAGCGATTCGCCGTTCACATGGGTGATGAAATCGCCGGTCTTGACGCCCGCTTTCGCCGCCGGCGTATCGTCGATGGGCGAGACGACCTTGACCAGACCGTCCTCCTGGCTGACCTCGATGCCAAGGCCGCCAAAGCTGCCCCGCGTCTGGGTCTGCATGTCTTCGTAATCGTTGGCCGCGAGAAAGCTGGAATGCGGATCCAGCGATGTCAGCATCCCGTTGATCGCGGCCTCGATCAGCTTCTTGTCATCGGGCGCCTCGACATAATCGGCGCGGACCCGTTCGAACACGTTGCCGAACAATTCCAGCTGTTCATAGACCGAGGCGTTCTTTCCCGCCTCCTGCGCGACCAGCGGCCCGGCGATCTGCGTGGTCAGAAGCGCGCCGGCAAGCACACCGCCCACGCCGGAAATCAGATAATGTTTCATGACGGCCTTTCCTGCCTCAATCCTCTTGCGGCTCGACGATGGGATTCAGCACGAACCAATCCGCCGGGTCCAGCGTTTCCTGTTCCTTGCGCAATTCCAGATACAGGCTTTCTGTCTGGCCTGCATCCCCGCCGCGCGCGGCATCGGCGACGAACTGCGCGCCGAATTCCTGTTCCGGGGCCTCCTTGCCCCCCATCAGGCCGACCGGATCGCCCGCCTTCAGCACATCCCCGATTTCGCCGAAGACCTGCGCCATGCCCGCAAATATCAGAAGATAGCCGCGCGCGGGCTCCAGGATCATCACATTGCCGTAATCCAGCAGCGGCCCGCGATAGCGGATCGTGGCCGGCCACGGCGTCGTGACCAGTGCGGCGGGCGCGGTCGCGATCACCCAGCCGGGCCGCTTGACACCGGCCGCGTCGGCCTCGCCATAGGGGCGCAGCACGCTGCCCACCACCGGCAGCGGCAGCGAGCCCTGCGCACCCTCGAAATCCTCGCGCGGGGCGCCCACATCCATCTCGATCCCAGCCACCCCGGCGGCGAACTGGTCCAGACTTTCGGCCGCATCGCGCAGTTTCTGCAATTCCTCGGGTGCCTCGGCAAAGCGAATCGGCATGGTCGAACGGTCGGTAACGGCCGAGGCCAGCAGTCGCCGCGCCTCCTGCACCGATGCCAGTCCCGATCCCAGCATCTCGGCCGCCGCCGATTGCAGCGCCCGCACGGTCGAGATTTCATCCAGATCGGCCTTCAGCCGCTCTGCCTCGGATTTCAGGCCGGGCGTCACGTCCGACAGGATCATCCCCGATCGCGCATTGGCCAGCGCGCCCGCCGGATGCAGCAGCATCGTCGCTTCGGGCGATTGCTGCAATGCGGTCATCGCGCCCAGAACGCTGGCCAGACGATCGCGCTGATCCTCGAACCGCGCCCGCAGCTCACCCTCGCGGGCACTGGCCTGCCGCAGACCCTCGCGCAGCGCGGCAAGACCCAGCTCGTAGCCGCGAATGACCTCGGTCAGCGCGGTGACCTGATCATCGGCGCTGACCGCCTCGGCCAGCTTGCCGATGGCCGCCCGCAACTGCGCCGCCGCGTCCTTGGCATCGGTGACCGCCTCGCTGGCCGGACTCGCTGCCATTGCCGATGGCGCGAAAAGCGGCGCCACCGGCAGCAGCGCGCCAAGCACGGAAATCAGGATCAGGCGCGCGATCATGCTGTCTCGATCAGGCTTTGGCCGGTCATTTCGGCCGGCTGGTCCAGGTCCATCAGTCGCAAGACGGTCGGGGCGACATCGGCCAGCCGGCCGTCATGCAGCGTCGCGCCGTCAGGGCCGCCATAGACGATCACCGGCACCGGGTTGGTCGTATGGGCGGTATGAGGTCCGCCGGTTTCGGGGTTGATCATCGTCTCGCAATTGCCGTGATCGGCGATGATGACGGCCGCGCCGCCGGCACGATCCAGCGCCTGAAGCATCCGTCCCAGACCCTCGTCCACCGCCTCGCAGGCGCGAATGGCGGCGGGCAGGCTGCCGGTATGGCCGACCATGTCGGGATTGGCGAAATTGACCACGATCAGGTCATAGCCGGCGCCGATTGCCTCGACCAGCTTGTCGCTGACTTCGGCGGCGGCCATTTCCGGCGCCAGATCATAGGTCGCGACCTTCGGGCTTTGCGGCATGAAGCGATCCTCGCCCGGTTCGGCCGCCTCCTTGCCGCCATTGAGAAAGAAGGTGACGTGGGGATATTTCTCGGTCTCGGCCAGGCGGAACTGGCGCAACCCCCGGCCGGCGACCCAGGCACCCAGCGTGTTGACCACCTGCCGCTTGGGATAGGCCGATGCCATCCAGTCATTGTGCCGGTCGCTGTAATCGACCATGCCCAGCAGCGCCGCCCATTGCGGCCTGTCGCCGGTATCGAATTCCGCGAAATCGGGATCGGCCAGGGCCGACAGGATCTCGCGCGCGCGGTCGGCGCGGAAATTGAGACAGAAGAACCCGTCGCCGTCCATGGCGCCGTTATAGCCGTCGATCACGAAGGGCTTGATGAATTCGTCGGTCTCCTCGCGGCCATAGGCGGCGGCGACGGCGGCATCGGCGCTGGCGGCAGCCTCGCCCTCGCCCGCCATGATGGCCCGAAAGGCCCGCTCGACCCGGTCCCAGCGCTTGTCGCGATCCATTGCGAAATATCGCCCGATGACGGTGCCGATGCGGCAGCCCTCGGGCAGATTGCCCTGCAGGTCGGTGACAAAACCCTTGGCCGATTGCGGCGGCACGTCACGTCCATCGGTAATCGCATGAACCACCACCGGCACGCCGGCCTCCGACACCGCCTTGGCGGCCGCCAGGACATGCCGGATATGCCCGTGTACGCCACCATCCGAGACGACGCCCATCAGATGCGCGCTGCCTCCGGTCTCCTTCAGTCGCGCCACGAAACCGCCAAGGGTTTCATTGCCAAAGAAGCTGCCATCCTCGATGGCCAGGTCGATCTGGCCCAGATCCATCGCCACGACCCGGCCGGCGCCGATATTGGTATGGCCAACCTCGGAATTGCCCATCTGACCCGAGGGAAGCCCCACATCAGGACCGAAAGTGGTCAGCCTCGCATGCGGGCAATGCCGCATCAGGCGGTCGAAATTTGGCGTCCGCGCCTGGTCGGGCGCGCTTTGTTCCGGCCGGTCCGAGATACCCCAGCCGTCGAGGATGCACAGGATCACGGGTTTGGTCATTCGCGCCTCGCCTTGTTTGCGCCTTTGCGCCCGTTGTTACGCCCGCACACGCGATGCGACAACCACCGATCCAGGCCCCAGCCCCCGAACGCGGCGATTTGACCGGCGCAGCCAGATCTGTCCTTCTCGGTTGCAGAAATACCCTCGGGGGGAGTCCCGGAACGGGACGGGGGGCAGACCGCCCCCCTTTTCACGCGCGATGATAGGGAGCACCGGCCAGGATCGTCGCGGCGCGATACAGCTGTTCGGCCAGCATGACGCGGACCAGAAGATGCGGCCAGACCATGCGGCCGAAGCTGATCTGCCATTCGGACCTGCCACGCAAACCGGATTCCAGCCCGCCCGCGCCACCGATCACGAAGCACAGATCGCGTGCGCCATCGCGATATCCCGCGATCCGGGCGGCGAAATCGGGCGATGTCGGCTGATCGCCACGCTCGTCCAGTGCGACCAGCGCGGCACCCTGCGGAATGGCTCGTTCCAGCAACAGGGCCTCGGCCGCCATCCCGCCGCCGCGGCGGTCCTCGACCTCGTGCATGGTGACGGCCGGAAGGCCAAGGCCGCGACCGGTTTTTGCAAAGCGATCGAGGTAATCCGCGACCAAAGCCGCCTCGGGGGCCTTCTTCAGCCGTCCCACGGCGACAATGTCGATCCGCATCGCCTCAGGGCGCGGGATGGGCGGGCTGGCGGACGCGGCTCAGCGCGTCGGCGGGCATCCACATCTTTTCCAGCTGATAGAAGTCGCGGACCTCGGGCCGGAATACATGCACGATCACGTCGTCGGTATCGACCAGCACCCAATCGCCCGCGTCCTTGCCTTCGATCCGCGCCGAACGCCCCGTATCCGCCTTGAACTTTTCGGCCAGATGTTCGGCGATGGCGCCGACTTGCCGCGCGCTGCGGCCCGACGCAATGACCATGTGGTCCGCGATGGCCGATCTGCCGCGCAGGTCGATCGTCACGATATCCTCGGCCTTGTCATCTTCCAGCGAGGACAGGATGCGGTTCAGAAGCTGATCGCTGCTCAGTTCTTCATCCGCGGCGGTCGCGGCCGGCCCGGCAGCCGGCGAGACGTCTTGTGACAGGGTTGTATCCTCCGGTCAGCGCGCCGATCACCCCCGGCGCAGAGGTAGTCTGAAGATAGCATCTTTTTGCCGCATCTCAATCGTCGCGGCCGGATTCCGCCGCCAGCGGACCCTGTCCCGGCTCTTCCCGCCCCGCCCGGCGCAGTCCGATCGCCTCGTTCAGCACGCGAACCTCGCGCTGCGGGAAGGGGATGGAGATGCCGTTTTCCACGAATCCGTCCCACAACGCCAGATAGACCTGACCGCGCACATTGGTCAGGCCCGCCTCGGCATCGCCGATCCAGAAGCGCAGCACATAATCGACAGAACTGTCGCCAAACCCGGTGACCCAGCAGACCGGACGGCGCTGCGCCAGAACCCGCTTGACCGTCAGTGCGGCGTTGATCGCGATTTCGCTGACCTTGTGGGGATCGTCGCCGTAGGACGTGCCGAAGTTCAGGTCGAGCCTCACGAAATTGTTGGTGTGGGACCAGTTCACCACCTGCCCGGTCACCAGATCCTCGTTCGGGATCAGATATTCCTTGCCGTCGCGCGTGACCACGCTGACATAGCGCGCGCCCAGTTCCTCGATCCAGCCGAAGGTGTCGCCCAGGCTGATGACATCGCCGGGCTTGATCGACTTGTCCAGCAGGATGATCACACCCGAGACGAGGTTCGACACGACCTTTTGCAGACCGAAGCCCAGGCCGACGCCGACCGCGCCGGAAAAGACTGCGAGGCCGGTCAGATCGAAGCCGACCGCCTTCAGCCCGACGATGACGGCCAGACTGAACAGCACCACCTGCAAAAGCTTGGCTGTCAGCACCCGCATCGTGGGCGAGATGTCCTCGTTCCGCGACAACCGCCCGGTGATCAGGCGCGACAGGATCCGCGCCCCGGCGATCATCAGCCCGGTGACCGCCAGCGCCTTCAGCACCACCAGCGCCGACAACCGCAGATCGCCGATGGTGATAGCAAGAGTGTCGAGGAAATTCGCCGCCGGCTGGATCAGGTCCAGCAGGTACAGCGTCACCCAGATCCACGCGGCCCAGCTGACGATGCGGCGCAGAAAGCGATTGCGGATCACGCGCGCCAGAAAGAAGATCGCGACCCAGGCCGTCGCGATGGTCGCGGCCAGCGCGATCAGCTGGCTGCGCGACGGCCAGGTGATCTCTCGCATCACCAGCGCCACGGCCCAGGCCAGGATCATGAACACGATCAGCGTCATCCGCCGGTCGATCAGAAGGCCCAGCCGCAATCGCCATTTCGGCCAGTTTGCCTGGTGGCGCAACCAGTCGGTGAAAAACCTCGACGCGACGCGGGCCAGAAGCCACGAGACAATCAGCAGGGCCGCCACCGCGACAAGCTGATAGAGCCGTGTCGGGACCAGCATGATCTCGAAGAACAGGACGATCCTCGCCCAGAAACCCTGCGCGGCGTTGATCATGTCGGGACTGACCTGGTCCATGCGCGATCCTCCTGCGCTCGATTAGACCGATGCACAGACGGTCCGGCAAGGCCTGCGATATTGCGTCAACGCCGCAAGCGTCCTAAAAGATCAGCCATGCCCGGGTTCATCTATTTCGACATCCACGACCGCGCGCGCCTGCCCTCGCGCTTTTTCGGCGAGACGCTTTGCGTGACGGCCCGACTGTGACCGGCGGCGGATCCCCCGCCGCAGCCACGCCATGTCGCGCCCTGAACCGCCCCGTAGCCGAAAGCCCAAGCCAATGACCGAACATGCCGCAGCACCGCGCACCCTCTATGACAAGATCTGGGACGCCCATCTGGTCGACCGTCAGGAAGACGGCACCTGTCTGCTGTATATCGACCGACATCTGGTCCACGAGGTGACCAGCCCGCAGGCCTTCGAAGGTCTGCGCATGACGGGCCGCAGCGTGCGCGCGCCCGGACGCACCATCGCCGTGCCCGATCACAACGTGCCCACGACGCTGGACCGCGAAAACGGCATCGACAACGAGGAGAGCCGGATCCAGGTCGACGCGCTGGACCGGAATGCACGCGAATTCGGCGTGATCTACTACCCGGTCAACGACATCCGCCAGGGAATCGTCCATATCGTCGGCCCCGAACAGGGCTGGACCCTGCCCGGCATGACCGTCGTCTGCGGCGACAGCCACACCGCCACCCATGGCGCCTTCGGGGCGCTGGCCCACGGCATCGGCACATCCGAGGTCGAACATGTGCTTGCCACCCAGACCCTGATCCAGTCCAAGTCGAAGAACATGAAGGTCGAGATCACCGGACGCCTCGCCCCCGGTGTCACCGCCAAGGACGTGGTGCTGGCGATCATCGCCGAAACCGGCACCGCGGGGGGCACCGGCCATGTCATCGAATATTGCGGCGAGGTCATCCGCAACCTGTCGATGGAAGGCCGCATGACGATTTGCAACATGGCCATCGAGGGCGGCGCAAGGGCCGGACTGATCGCTCCGGACGAAACCACCTTTGCCTATGTCAAGGGTCGCGCCCACGCCCCGAAGGGCGCACAATGGGAGGCGGCGCTGGCCTGGTGGCGCACGCTTCGATCGGATGACGGCGCGCATTGGGACAAGACCCTCACCCTGCGCGGCGAGGATATCGCCCCCACCGTCACCTGGGGCACCAGCCCCGAGGACGCGCTGCCCATCGACGCCACCGTCCCCGCGCCCGAGGATTTCAGCGGCGGCAAGGTTCAGGCCGCGCGCCGCAGTCTGGACTATATGGGACTGACGGCAGGAACCAGGCTGACCGACATCGCCATCGACGCCGTGTTCATCGGTTCCTGCACCAACGGCCGGATCGAGGATCTGCGCGCCGCCGCCGAAATCCTGCGCGGGCGCAAGCTGGCCGAGGGCGTGCGCGGCATGGTCGTTCCGGGATCGGGGTTGGTGCGCGCGCAGGCCGAGGAAGAGGGGCTGGATCGCATCTTTACCGATGCCGGTTTCGAATGGCGGCTTGCGGGTTGTTCGATGTGTCTGGGAATGAACCCCGACCAGTTGGCCCCCGGCGAACGCTGTGCCGCAACCTCGAACCGCAATTTCGAGGGTCGGCAGGGCTACCGGGGCCGCACCCACCTGATGTCGCCCGCGATGGCCGCGGCGGCGGGCGTTGCCGGACATCTGGTCGATGTCCGGGACTTCGCGGCCCAGCCGGTCTGAGGCCGCGGCGTGGTCCGGATCATCGGCATGAACGGCGTCGCCTCACGACCACTGGGGCGCGGGCGATTGCGGGCGTCGCAGGATGGCGACGGCATTCAGCGCGATCAGCACAAGGCCCGCATTCTCGAACAGGTAATTGCCGCTGACGCCGAACTGGTTCAAACCGATCAGGCGGTCAACGTGATGAAAGCTGACGGCGCGAACCATCACGAAGGCTGCAAGAACGATCAGCCCGGCCAGAGCCACGCCGTGTCGCCGCAATCGACCCCGCAGGCCCACCAGACCGGCGATCAGCCCGGCCGCGGCAAGGAGCAGCAGGCCAAAGATGAACGCCTCCTGCACGAATC
>NZ_DHXG01000039.1:1571-19950 GCF_002413585.1 Paracoccus sp. UBA5162 | reverse complement strand
AGCGCGCTTTGCAGATCCAGTTGCTTGTTCACCGCGAGAAAAAGCATCAGCACCATGATCAGGCCCCAGAATGCGCGTCCGCGCTGTCCGCCCAGCCTGCGCCATACGGCGACGGCCAGTCCGAAGCACAGAAGATAGGCCAGCACCGTCAGCCATCCGGTTGCATTCGGGTCGCCTATGCCGGGCGACCACTGCCCGGCGATGCAATCGATCAGACTTTTACCAATCACCCTGACGCTCCGGCTTGTTCGGCGCCGGCAAGCTAGGCCAGCTTTCCGCGACTGGCCAGACACGAAAAGACGAGGTTTTCGATGGACAAGTTCACAACGCTGACCGGCATCGGCGCGCCCATGCCGCTGGTCAATATCGACACCGACATGATCATCCCCAAGCAATTCCTGAAGACGATCAAGCGATCCGGCCTTGGCGTGAACCTGTTCGACGAGATGCGCTATGACCGCGACGGCAACGAGATCGCCGATTTCGTCCTGAACCAGCCCGCCTACCGCGAGACCCGGATCCTTGTCGCTGGCGACAATTTCGGCTGCGGTTCGTCGCGGGAACATGCACCCTGGGCACTGCTGGATTTCGGCATCCGCTGCGTGATTTCGACCAGCTTTGCCGACATCTTCTTCAACAATTGCTTCAAGAACGGCATCCTTCCCATCACCTTGCCGCAGGATGCGGTGGAGGTGCTGATGGACGACGCCGCGAAAGGCGCAAATGCCCGCATGACCGTCGATCTTGAAAACCAGACCGTCAGCACCTCGGACGGCCAGCAATTCCGCTTCGAGATCGATCCGTTTCGCAAGCATTGCCTGCTGAACGGCCTGGACGATATCGGCCTGACGATGGAGAAATCGACTGCCATCGACCGCTATGAGACGCAGATGGAACAGGCGCGTCCTTGGGTCTGATGCCGCGTGCGGCCATCCGCCATGCCTGCGGGCTGGCGATCGCGCTGCTGCTTTGGGGATGCGCGGCGACCGCGCAGACGATCCGGATTGCCACCTATGATCCCGGCCTGACGCGCAAGGGGCCCGGTCTTCTGTTGCGCGACATCCGCAAGAACGATCCGCAGGTTCTTGCCGCCGCGCAGGTCATCGCTGCGGCGGCGCCCGATGCGATCCTGCTGACGGGGATCGACTGGGACCTGGACGGCCAGTCCGTCCGCGCCTTTGCCGCCAAGCTGGCCGAGGCCGGGCTGGATCTGCCCCACGTGTTTGCCGCGCGACCCAATAGCGGGCTGGCCACCGGCCTGGACCTGGACGCGGATGGCAGGCTGGGCGAACCCGATGATGCGCAGGGCTGGGGGCAGTTCACGGGTCAGAACGGCATGGCGCTGCTGTCCCGGCTGCCGCTGGGCGAGGTCCGGGACTACAGCGACACCTTGTGGCGCGATCTTCCCGACAACCTGATGCCGGAAACCGCACCAGAGGTGGCGGCGGTCCAGCGCCTGTCATCGACCGCGCATTGGGACATTCCGCTTCTGACCCCGGCCGGGCCACTGCATCTTCTGGCCTGGTCGGCCACGCCGCCGGTCTTCGACGGCCCCGAGGATCGCAACGGCCGGCGCAACCGCGACGAAGCCGCCTTCTGGCTGGACCGCCTGCCCGAAACCCCCTTCGTTCTGATCGGGAACGCAAATCTCGATCCCGTCGATGGCGAGGGTCGGCCCGACGCGCTGAACGCACTGATCGCAGCGACGCAGGATCCGCAACCGCGCGGCGCCTGGCAGCCCCCGCAGACCGGCGCGAATGCCGTCCAGAAGGGCGATCCCGCGCTGGACACTGCCTCTTTCAGGGACAGCGGACCGGGCAATCTGCGCGTCGATTATCTGTTGCCATCGCGATCGCTGAAGATCGTCGCCAGTGGCGTCCTGTGGCCGGCGCCCGATGATCCGCTGGCCAGGTCCATCGTGGCCGCATCGGATCATCGTCTGGTCTGGGTCGATCTGGAACTGCCTGCCGCGGCATCCACAAGATAAGCCACGCGCCGGGCGCGCAAGGATGGCCGCCGTTCAGAAGCGCGGGCCCCGGGATTTCGCCGCAAGTGACCGCGACAGGCTCAGCAACACCTCGGCACGGCCGAATTCCCGCGCAGCGACCTGCCTGGCAGCCTCGAATCGCGGCTCCAGGTCAGCCAATTCCCGATCGGCGCGGGTCAGTTCGCGGGCACTGCGCCCTGCCTGCGCATTGGCCATCCGGGCCTCTGCCACGCCGAGTGGCGCGGTGCTGCGATAGCATTGATCCAGCGCCGCGCGGAGGGCATCGGCGCGTTGCCGGGCATGGGCCATACGCTGAGAAAAGGCCGCGAACTTCTTCAGCTCGCGTTCAGCCTTGATCCGCGCGATGCGTTCCAGTGCGGCAAGCCTGTCGTTTTGCGTTACCATCCCGCACGCGCCTTTGCCCGCATCTTTTCGGCAAAACGGATCGCGGCGGCGACAGCGGCGAATTGCTCGCGCTGGATTTCATGGCCGATCTCGACGGTGGCATGGATCGCGCGCGCGCAGGGCGGGTCGGACCAGATCGGAACCTCCTTTTCCCTGGCCTTGGCGCGGATCCGGGCCGCCACATCGTCCACGCCCTTCGCCAGACAGACCGGTGCCCGGCCGCTGCCGCGTTTCCATTCCAGCGCGACCGCATAATGGGTCGGGTTCACGATCACAACGTCGGCCCTGGCGACATCGGCCAGCATCTGCTTCATCGCGATGTCGACGGCGCGCTGGCGGCGGGCCGCCTTCAGATGCGGGTCGCCTTCGGATTCCTTGTGCTCATCCTCCATTTCCTTGCGGGTCATGCGGTTCTTCTGGCGGTGTTCGTGCCATTTCCAGGCCATGTCGAACCCGGCGAAGATGACCGAGACGCCGATCGCCAGCATCAGCACGCGGCTCAGCAGTTCGGCCAGATCGATGACCCAGCGTCCGCCGCCCATCGCGCTGGCGGCGATCCGGTCCAGCAGATCCGCAAAAAGGAACCAGCCGCCAATGCAGACCAGAACGGATTTGCCCAGCGAAATGCCGAACTGCACCAGTCCTGAGGGTCCGAATTTCTGACCCGCCGACTTGATCGGGTTGATGCGATTGATGTCGGGCGCCAGTTTCTGCGGCGCAAAGACCAGGCCGCGCTGCGCGATCAATGCCACCATGATCGCCAGCGCCGGCACCATCGTCAGGCCGATCAGGCCAATCGCGGCAAACTGAGCCAGGCTTGTCGCAAGGGCAAAGCTGGAATTCAGCGGCCAGCCCTCGGCCCCCATCGCGCGGCTGGCCATCGAAAGCCACTGATTGACCGCGAATCCCGCGCCCACGCCAAAGGCCAGCCAGGCGCCCAGATACATCGCCGCCACGTTCAGTTCGGTCGAGCGCGGAATGTCGCCCTTTTCGCGCGCCTTGCGCAGCTTCTGCTCGGACGCATCGTATTGCTTGTCGTCCTTGTCCTCGCTCATCCCTGCCCCGGAAGCATGAAACCCAGAACGGCATCGGCCCAAAGACCGACAAGCAGCGGCGCCAGCAGGGCCAGCCCCGCCAGCGCCAGAAGGACCGCGGCCGGAGAGCCGATGAAGACCACGGGCAACGCTGGCATGACCCTGTTGATCACGCCTGACAATGCCTGAAACATGAATCCGCCCAGTGTGAAGGGCGCGGCCAGCATCATTGCCAGCACGAAACTGCGTGACAGGATCGCGACGGCTTCCGGCATCAGCCGGCCGATCTCGGGCCACGAAGCCGGAGGCCACAGCACGAACGAGTCGGCCATCAACTGCACGACCATGACCGGCAGACCGAGCGCCATCAGGATGGCCACGCCGCCCAGATGCATCAGATTGCCGATCGGATGAGGCGCGGCCTCATTCTGAACGCCGATGATCTGCGACAAGGATGCGGTCGCCGCGATCGCCGAGGTCGCAACATCCAGCGCCAGCGCCAGCAACCGCAACAGCAACCCCGTCGCGGCACCGATGACAACCTCTCCGGCTGCCTGGGCCATCGCGGTCGCAGTATTGTCGGGCACACCGGCAGGTGCGACAGCCCCGGCCAGCAGCGGCGACACCGCCATGGCGAGGCCGACCTTGACGCGGGCCGGAATGACCCGTTCGCCCAGCCCCGGCAGGGCAAGAACGCAGGCCTGCACGCGCAGATAGACCAGTACGAGCCGCCAGTCGAGGCCGGGAACCCATTGCGAAAGCTGATCCCAGTTCATGCGGCCTCGATGGTGCCGACCACCTGCAGATCGACGCCCGGATCGATCTCTTCCAGGCCCAGGACGGGCGTCGCGACCCCATTCGATCCCAATACCGCGCGCACCATCCGACGCCGGTGGTCAGGGGCAACGATGATCGTGCGCGCTGCGGGATCCGACGTCGCAAGCGCGCGCCGGGTCCGCTCCAGAAGCTTCTGTGACAAAGCGGGCGTCATCGCGCCGCCGCCGTTCCGGCCGGTCTCGGCATCCGCGCGAGAGAATTCGGCCTCCCAGGCGGGGTGCAGTTGCAGCGCCGCGATCCGGCCGCCTTGATCGGAATATTGCTGGCTGATCTGGCCGCGCAGCCGCTTGCGGACCAGTTCGTAGATGGCTTCGATCTGATCGAGATTGCGGAATTCGCAGATCGCATCGACGATCAGCGGCAGGTTGCGGATCGAGATGCGTTCCTCCAGCAACGCCCTGAGGATCGCCAGCAGCGTCTCGGGCGTGACCTTCTCGGGCATGATTCCATCCAGGTGTCGGCGGTTGCGTTCGGCACGCGTCGGATCGGAAAGCGATTTCAGTTCTTCGATCTGCCTCTGCATCGCGCTCAACGTCATCAAGGCGGCCAGGTTTGACTTGACCACCTCCATCAAGTGGGTGGACAGAACCTCCATCGGCGTCACGACCGTGGCACCCAAGGTTGCTGCGTCGTCCTGATCGTCGCGGGCGATCCAGCGGGCCGGACTGGAATAGACCGGCTCTCGCACCGAGGCTCCGTTCAGACCGGCCAGAACCGGATCGGGGCCAAGCGCCAGAACCTCGCCCGCGCGCAGCGTGCCACGACCGCGGATGACCCCGTGAATGCGGATCTGATAGTCACCCGGCGCCAGTTCGTCGGTATCGGTAATGCGCACGTCGGGCAGGATCAGTCCGAAGGTGCGGGCGATATGGATGCGCAGGTTGGCAATGCGGCTGCCCAGGCCCCGCGCCTGATCCAGCGCGGTCATCACCAGGTCGGATCCGATCTCGACACTGATCTCGTCGGTGTCCAGAACATCGCCGATCCGTGCGGCCGGCCGCGGGTTTTCAGATTTCGCCTCAGCATCCGGCAGGGCTTCTTCGGCGGCGCGCTGGCGGCGCGCGATCTGCCAGGCCGCGAACGACATCGCGCCCGTCAGGGCAAGAAACAGCAGTCGTGGCATGCCGGGGACGAAGGACATCAGCAGCATCGCCGCCGCCACGACCGCCGCGGGTTGCCAGCCGCGCGTAAGTTGCCGCGACAGAAGTTCGGCCGTGGTATCCGTCGCCCCGCCTCGCGACAGCAGCAGGGCCGCAGCCATCGAGGTGATAAGGGCGGGAATCTGGCTGACCAGACCGTCGCCGATCGTCAGATGCGAATAGGTGGACATCGCTTGGCCGACGGGCATGCCGTGGACGACGATCCCGACGGTCAGGCCGATCAGAAGGTTGATCAGCGTAATCACGATACCCGCGATCGCATCGCCCTTGACGAATTTGGACGCACCGTCAAGCGAGCCGAAAAAGCTGATCTCGCGCTGTTCCTGGATACGTCGGCGCTTTGCTTCCTGATGATCGATCGCGCCGGCATTGAGATCCCCGTCGATGGCCAATTGCTTGCCGGGCAGCGAATCAAGTGCAAACCGCGCCGCAACCTCGGCCATGCGCCCCGAACCCTTGGTGATGACCATGAAATTCACCACCGAGATCACCGAGAACACCGTCAGACCCACCAGAAGCGAACCGCCGGCCACGAAGGCCGCAAAGCCGTTGATGACCTGACCGGCCGCATCGGGTCCGGTATGGCCCTGCGTCAGGATCAGCCGGGTCGACGACACGTTCAGCGACAGGCGGATGACCAGGCTGACCAGCAGCAGGACCGGAAAGGCCTGAAAATCCGTCGGCTTGTCGACCAGCGACGCCATGACCAGGACCAGCGTCGCGGTCGCGATCGACAGCGCGATCCCCAGATCCAGCAGCCCCGGCGGCAACGGAATGACCAGCGAGATGACGATCAGCACAAGGCCGCTCGTCACCATCATCGAGGCATCGATGGATTTGCCCTTTCGCGATGCGATCGCGCCAACCGATTTCATTCGCCTTCTCCTGGCATCGCCGGCGCCGGGCGCAAGACATCCTGAAGCGACCATTCATCACCGGTCAAAAGCCCCGCGCGGCGCAGGAAAACCAGCGCCTGAAGTCGCGATTGGGGCGCCATCCGCATCAGCCGGACGCGATAGTCGTAGGGCAGATCCTCGCCCTCGAGCAGCCAGGCCGACGCCTCTTCGGCGAAAGCCTTGGCCTCGGGCAGCAAAGGCAGATCCGCCGCTGCCGTCGATGCGCTCAGTGCGATGAGTACCAACGAGAACATCACGCTGCCTTCTTCAGATCGCGCAGTGCCGTCTCAAGCGTATCGAAACTGGGTCGCACATGCTCGGGCACCGCCTGTCGCCCCACCTCGACGCAAAGGTTGGTGGCGTGCTGGTGCAGACCGGCGACCAGAACCGACTTGACGACATCGAAAAAGCCCAGATCCTGCTTGATCACCCCACCAAGGCGGTTGGCCAGCGGCGCCACGAAACCATAGGCAAGAAACACACCCAGGAAGGTTCCGACCAGCGCGCCGCCGATCATCTTTCCCAGCACCTCGGGTGGCTGGTCGATGGCGCTCATCGTCTTGATCACGCCCAGAACCGCGGCCACGATTCCCAGGGCAGGCAGTGCATCGGCAACCGTCTGCAGCGCATGGGGGACGTGCATTTCCTCCTCGCGCAGGATGGCGATACGGCGCGAGAGCATTTCCTCGACCTGGTAGGGGTCATCGTAGTTCAGGCTGGCCGAACGCAGCGTATCGGCGATCAGCGAAACGATGTCGTGATTGGCCTTGAGACGCGGATAGGCTTTGAAGATCGGCGACTCGTCGGGCGATTCGATATGGGCCTCCAGAGCCACCGGGTTCTCGCGGGCGATCTTCAGCAATTGAAACATCAGGCACAGCACATCCTGATGATCGGCTTCGGTCCAGCGCGGACCCTTGAACGCACGCACAAGGCCCCCGGCGGTTCCCTTCAGCACGTGGCTGTCATTGGACAGCAGATAGGATCCGATCGCCGCCCCCATGATCATCATCATTTCGAATGGCAAGGCTTCGGTGATGACGCCCATCTTGCCGCCGGCAAGGGTATAGCCTCCAAAAACCATGGCCATCGTCAGGAAAATGCCCAGAAAGCCGAACATTGCGAAATCTCCTAGTTTTTCCGGACGCTGCGCGCGCCCATTTGTGCCGTCAGCAGCGCCGCCTGCCGCGGCTCGACGGCAGCGATGATGCGGGCACCGGTTTCGGGGCGGACACGAAGCAGGATTTCGGCCGCGAAATCGGCCGGCAGATTGGTCAGGACGGCCGCGGCCTCGGCGGGTTTCATCTGATCATACAGGGCCACGAGCTTCTCTATGTCGCTTCGCACCGCCGCGGTGGACTGGTCCTGACGGCTTCGCATCCCGCCCTTCTGTGATTTCAGCTCGGCCAGGCGCTTGCGCAGCGCCGACTCGGCCTCGGCGACTTCGGCCTTCTTGCGGTCGATCGTTTCCATGTAGCGTTCGATCCGCAACGCGCGGTCGCGCAGTTCTTCGGCCAGGGCGACCGCTTCGGGCACATCATTGCATCCCTGCAAAAGATCGCTGGGCTCGGCGAAGGCCGCGAAATAGCGCGAGAAATCCTGCATCTGCCAGATGGCCAGCCCGGCGGGCACGGCAAAGGTCAAGGCCAGGAACGAAAGCAGCGATCTACGCATCGGCCACCTCTGCGCGCTTGCGCAACCGGCGAAGGGCGGGTGCGGACATCTGTGCGGGTGGCTGGGCGGCGGCACCGATGCGTTGACGCAGATCCCACAAGGCGCGTTCCTTCCGTGCATTGTCGATGTCGCGCGACAGCGCCTCGCTGGCGGTGGTCGCCTCGTCGCGCGCCTGCCGGATTGCGCGCTCTAGTCGGTCGACCTCGGCCGCCATGACCGCAATCGCGCCTCCAAGCCCGGTTTCCAGATCATTCAGACGACGCAACCTGCGCGCCAGCACGATACAGAACACCGCAAGCCCCACGGAAGCCGCCACCAACGCGGCCTGAAACATTTGTTCGACGCTCATTTGATGCGAAACTCCGTAATCAAGAGATCCTTCACGGGCTGCTCGCCCAGAACATAGCGGGTGCGGGTCACCAATTCTCCGCGGATGATTTCAAGCACGCCGCGCTTGTCATAGGCGTCCCGATCTACGCCCGAGAGAAAGCTGGTGAACGCGTCCTGAACGCGCGGCATCAGATGCGTGACCGCGGCGGCGTTTTCAGCATCGGTTTCGATCGTGGCCGCAAGAACCAGCGAACGTTGCGGCCTGCCGGGAAGGTTCAGCTCGATCACGGGCACGTCCACGAAGACGACCGGGGGCAGGCCGGCCTCGTCGCGGGCAGCGGCGCCGGAAAACAGGTCACCAGGCGACCAGAGTTCAAGATAGGTCGAGGCGAATCCCAGACCACCCAGCGGCAGGCTCATCAGCCCGGCCAGCAGAACGCCCTTCTTTCCAGAAGGCTTTGCCGGTGGATCGATGGTTGCGTCGGTCATGGTGATTCTCCGTCGTGACAAGACGGAATTAGCACCTCGCGACTAACCAATTCTTAATAGCCGCCATGTCATCAAGGCGTTGACGAAAAACGGGACGCTGATTCGAAAGGGCCGGTTTTGCAAAAACTGCAGGACTATTGGAACGAGCGAAGCTCACAACAGAAAATCATTCTCGCGGCGGCGTTTCTTGCGACGTTTCTGGTCATCGCGGGTTTCGGCTGGATGGCAAGCCGTCCGGGCATGTCAATGATCTATGGCGGCCTCGATTCGGCACAGGCCGGCGAAGTCGTGGCGGGTATCGAACGCGCAGGCGTCACCTATGAGGTGCGCGGCGATTCGATCTGGGTCGACACATCGGCCCGCGACCGCCTGCGGATGGAACTGGCCGCCCAGGGCCTGCCCGCGCAGGGCACGGCCGGATATGAACTGCTGGACGGCATGTCCGGATTCGGAACCACGTCGCAGATGTTCGATGCCGCCTATTGGCGGGCCAAGGAAGGTGAACTGGCACGCACGATTCTTGCCTTGCCGAACGTCAAGACAGCGCGGGTGCACCTGGCGGTCGAAACCGGGCGGGGCTATCGCCGCGACGCGACCGGCAGCGCTTCGGTCACGTTGTCAACCAACGGCCAGGCCATCACACGCGAACAGGCGGCGGCGCTGAAATTCCTGATTTCTTCGGCCGTGCCCGAGATGAAGCCGGATTCGGTCACCGTCATCGACGCCAAGCGCGGCATCGTCGTCGCCGGAGAAGATGAGCCCGGCGCAGACCGGGCCGCCGAGATGAAGCGCAATGTCGAGCGCATCCTGGAACCGCGCGTCGGCATCGGCAACGCCATCGTCGAGCTGAATCTGGATCTGATCAGCGAATCCGAGGTGATGACCGAGCAGCGATTCGATCCCGAACAGCGGGCGCTTATCTCTCAGGTCACCGAAGAGACATCGGATCAAAGCAACTCCACCGGGTCGGGAGCCGTGACGGCCGCCTCGAACCTGCCGGACGGTCAGAATGGCCAGGGCGACAGTGAGCAATCGCAGCGTTCGGAAAACCGCCAGCAGGCCAATTACGAGGTCAGCCGCGTCACGCGTGAAGTCTCGCGCAGACCCGGCGACACGCGGCGCATGACCATCGCTGTGCTGGTCAACGGCGTGCCGGAAACGGACGCCGATGGCCAGACTCGTCTGGTGTCGCGGCCCGATGCCGAACTGGACACCCTGCGCCAGCTTGTCGCCTCGGCATCGGGCTATGACGAAAGCCGTGGTGACCAGATCACCGTCAAATCGCTGCCCTTCGCCACGATCGGGTCCGAAGGCACGCTGGCCAAGCCGGATTTTCTGGATCGGCTGGAACTGAACGGCCTGGCACGGATCGCGCTGATCGGGCTTTTCGCGCTGGCGGTGATTTTCGCGGTGCTGCGGCCGGTGCTGCGCTCGCGCGCCGGTCCGGCCGCGCAAGAGCCTGGGCTTGACGACAGCTTGCCGCTGTCGGGCGGGCTGAACGGCGTGATCGAACCCGAAGACGAACCCTTGGTCAGCGAGCCGCAGCTGATGCCGGAATTGCCGCCGCGGGCCGAGCCCCTGGCCCTGCCTTCGGCCGATCCTGTTGCACGCCTGCGCGGCATGATGCGCGAACGCCACGATGAAAGTGTCAAGATCCTGTCTGGTTGGATCGACAACAAGGAGAAAGCCCATTGAGCATCGCCATGTTCAAACTGGAATCCTTCACATCGGCCATGGCCGAACAGGGCGCCCGCGTCACCTATGACAGGGCCAGTCTGGATCAGGCCTTCGCCGACGGTGTCACCGAAGGACTGGCCCGCGCGCAGCGCGAAGACATGAACAGTCTCTCGGCCGGGCTCGAACGCTTGGCGAAGGCGCTTGGCGACGATGAAGATCGGCGCGCGGCTCTGCGGCAAGAGGCGCTCTCTTCGCTGGCGCCGGTCCTTGAACAGATCCTGGACTGCCTGGTCCCGGCTTCGGAATCGCCCCGGCTCGAGGCGGCGCTGACCGAGCAATTGATGCGCCTGTCGCGCGAGGGGTCGGCGCTGCGTGCCAGCATATCGTGCAGCCCCGCGATGCGCGGAATGGTCGAACATTGCCTTGCCGAGGCCGGTCTTGACGAGATCGAACTGGTCGCATCGGACAGCGACCGCATCAGCCTGTCGCTCAGCGGCGGCAGGATCGACTTTTCAGCCGACCGCATGGCCAACGAAATTCGTGAACTGATCGCCGAAATCAAGGGGGAGGACGCGGCATGGACGCACTGAAACATCTGATCGACACGGACAACATCGCGCTTGAAGTCACGATCAGGCTGGGAAAAACCCGACTGACCGTCGCGCAGCTTTCAGCCTTGCAGCCCCAGGATGTGCTGACGCTGGATCAGACGGTCGAGGATGGCGTCGAGATCTGCGTCGGCGACAAGGTCATCGCCCGCGGCGAGTTGACCGGGGACGGAACCCCGGAGGACCGGCTGTGCGTCCGCATCCTTGGCGCGGCCGAAGCCGAGTGACGGGCATGATCCGCCACCGCGCCAGCCTTGTCGCGATGGCGACGATCGCGGCATTGCTGCCGGTCGCAGCCCTCGCACAGGATGCGCCGGGACTGGATCAGCTGGCGGGCGGGCTTGGCCAGAACGCAGTGCTGGTGGTGGTCGCATTGACGGCGCTGTCGCTGGCGCCGGCCATCGCCATCATGGTGACCGCCTTCCCGTTCATCGTCACGGTTCTGTCGATCCTGCGCCAGGCGATCGGCTTGCAGCAATCGCCCCCCAACATGCTGATCGTCAGTCTCGCGATCTTTCTGACCTGGTTCATCATGGATCCGGTCCTGCGCGAGGCCTGGCAGGTGGCGGGTGCACCGTTGCAGGACGGCAGCATCGGCATCGCCGAGGCGATCCAGCGCGGCGTCGTTCCCTTCCAGGGTTTCATGTCCGCGCGCACGGATCCCGACACGCTGCGCGGACTGGCCGAGATAGCCCCGGCCGGCGGCGATCCGGCCGAACGTCTGTCTGTCCTGATCCCGGCCTTCATGCTGTCCGAGATTCAGCGCGCTTTCGAGATCGGCTTCCTGATCGCGCTGCCCTTCCTGATCATCGACCTGGTCGTTTCGGCAGTACTGATGGCGATGGGGATGATGATGGTGCCGCCGGTCGTGGTCTCGCTGCCTTTCAAGCTGGCCTTCTTCGTCGTCGTGGACGGCTGGACGATGATCGCCGGGGCGCTGGTGCGCAGCTATCAGTGAGGGTGTCGCGCCGGATCAGGCGCGGCGATCGGCCAGCCGGCTGATGCCCAGCACTTCCAGAACCTTCGCCTCGATATGGGGCGCGTTCAGGGCAGAACTGTCATACATCGCCCTGGGCGCGTCGTGATCGACGAACCGGTCCGGCAGAACCATCGAGCGGAACTTCAGCCCGCTGTCAAATACGCCTTCCTCGGCCAGCAACTGCGCCACGTGGCTGGCGAACCCGCCGATCGCGCCTTCTTCCAGCGTGATCAAAGCCTCGTGGTTCCGGGCCAGCGACAGGATCAGATCCCGGTCCAGCGGCTTGGCGAAGCGGGCATCCGCGACGGTTGGCGTGATACCCCGCGAGGTCAGGGATTCGCGTGCCTCCATCGCCTGTGAAAGGCGCGTGCCGAAGGACAGGATCGCGACGCCCTTGCCCTCGGCGATGATCCGGCCCTTGCCGATGGGTAGAATCTTACCCCGAGCCGGCAGATCGACGCCGGTGCCCTCGCCGCGCGGAAAGCGAAGGGCAATCGGGCCGCTGTCATGGGCGGCCGCGGTGGCGACCATATGAACCAGTTCCGCCTCGTCAGCGGCGGCCATGACCACCATGCCGGGCAGGTTCGCGAGGAATGCGATGTCATAGGCCCCGGCATGGGTGGGCCCGTCCTGCCCGACCAGGCCGGCGCGGTCGATGGCAAACCGCACCGGCAGCTTCTGAACCGCGACATCGTGCACGACCTGGTCATAGCCGCGCTGAAGAAAGGTCGAATAGATCGCGCAGAAGGGTTTCATCCCGCCTGCGGCCAGCCCGGCCGCAAAGGTCACGGCGTGCTGTTCCGCAATGCCCACATCAAAGCTGCGGCGGGGAAACCGCTCGGCGAATTGCTTCAGCCCGGTGCCGTCCGGCATCGCGGCGGTGATGCCGACGATCTTCTCGTCGCGTGCGGCCTCGTCGATCAGGGCCCCGGCGAAGACTGACGTATAGCTGGGCGCATTGGCCTTCGCCTTGGCCTGCTGCCCGGTGACCAGATCGAATTTCGCCGTCGCGTGGCCGCGATCGGCCGCATTTTCGGCGGGCCCATAGCCCTTGCCCTTCCTGGTGACGGCATGGATCAGGACCGGCCCCGTCGCCCGTGACCGAACGGTCCGCAGCAGCGGCAGCAACTGATCGATATCGTGGCCATCGACAGGGCCGATGTAGGAAAAGCCCAGTTCCTCGAACAAGGTGCCGCCGACGGCCATCCCCTTCAGCATTTCCTTGGCCCGGCGGGCGCCTTCCTGCATCGGGCCGGGCAGCAGGCCGACCGCGCCCTTGGCGGCGGCCTTCAGTTCCTGGAACGGCCCTCCGGTATAGAGCCGCGTCAGATAGGATGACATCGCGCCGACCGGAGGCGCGATCGACATCTCGTTGTCGTTGAGGATGACGAACAGTCGCTTGCCCAGGTGGCCGGCATTGTTCAGTGCCTCATAGGCCATTCCCGCGCTCATCGCGCCATCGCCGATCACGGCGACCGCATCGCCCGGATCACCGCCCAGATCCCGCGCCACGGCAAAGCCCAGGGCGGCCGAGATCGAGGTCGAGGAATGGCCAGCCCCGAAGGGATCATGGGGGCTTTCGGCACGCTTGGTGAAACCCGCAAGCCCGCCGCCCATGCGCAGGGTGCGGATCCGGTCGCGCCGCCCGGTCAGGATCTTGTGGGGATAGCATTGATGCCCCACATCCCAGATGATCTTGTCGCGCGGGCTGTCGAAGACGGCGTGAAGCGCCACCGTCAGTTCGACGACGCCCAGACCCGCGCCCAGATGCCCGCCGGTCACGCTGACGGCGCTGATCGTTTCGGACCGCAATTCATCAGCCAGTTGCCTCAACTCGCGATCCGACAGGGTCTTCATGTCGGCGGGCGAAACGACACGGTCAAGGATCGGCGTCAGCGGTCTGTCGGTCATGGCGGGCCCTCCGGGCGGGCGGCTTCAGGTATCGCGCTCGATAACGAAACGCGCCAGGTCGCGCAAGTTTCCGGCCGCCTCGCCATAGGGTTCCAGCGCGGCCTCGGCCTTCAGGACATAGCGGCGGGCCTCATCCCTGGCGCCCTGCAGGCCCAGCAGCGACGGGAAGGTGGCTTTTCCCGCCGCCTGATCCTTGCCAACCCGCTTGCCGGTCACATCCTCGTCACCCGTCACATCGAGAATGTCATCGACGATCTGGAAGGCCAGCCCGAGGGCGCCGGCATAATCGTCCAGCGCGGTCGTGTCCTCGGCCGCGATCAGCGGTCCGGCGCAGGCCGAAAACCGGATCAAGGCACCGGTCTTGGCCCGCTGCAACCGCTTGATCGCCTTCAGATCCAGCGGCTGGACGGCGCTTTCGGCAGCGATGTCCAGGGCCTGTCCCCAGACCATGCCGCGCGCGCCGGCCGCATCGGCCAGCCCCGCGATCAGCCGCAGCCGGGCATCGCCATTCCCGATACGGTCAGCGCCCAGCAGGCCGAAAGCCAGCGCCTGCAAGGCGTCGCCTGCAAGGATCGCCGTCGCCTCGGACCATTGCACATGGCAGGTGGGCATCCCCCGGCGCAGGTCGTCATCATCCATCGCGGGCAGGTCGTCATGGACCAGCGAATAGGCGTGCAGCGCTTCGACCGCCGCCGCGACCGGCAGCGCGGCCTCGTCACCGACGCCGTGCAGCCGCGCCGATTCCATGACCAGAAAGGCGCGGATCCGCTTGCCGCCCACGGTCGCATAGGCCATCGCGTCGCGCAATTCGCCGGCGGGCAGATCGGCCAGCGCGGCATCCAGCGCGGTCTGAACCTGCGCCTTGACCTCGTCCAGTCTGGACAGCATCACATGCCCTCGACGGGTTCCGTGCCACCGGGCTGGCCACTGGCGGACAGAGTGATCTTCTCGACCCGTTCCTCGGCCTCGCGCAGACGCTTTTCGCAATGCGCGCGCAGGCTCGCCCCGCGTTCATACAGCGCGATCGATTCCTCCAGCGAGGCCTCACCCGTCTCCAGCTTGCCGACGGTGGCCTCCAGTTCGCGCATCGCCTCCTCGAAGCTCAGCGTCTCGATCTCGCTCATCCTGCGGCCTCCATCAGCACCTCGACATGGGCGCGAACCGAACGCGCCAAAGCCGCCAGATCATAGCCACCTTCCAGGCAGGATACCACCGGGGCGCCGGCGGTCGCGGCCATCTTGCAGATCGCGCGCGTGATCGCGGTAAAATCGCTCTCGTCCCAGACCAGCCCGGCCAGAGGATCGTCGCGATGGGCATCGAACCCGGCCGAGACGATGACCAGTTGCGGGGCGAACTCCAGCGCGCGGACCAGGATCGAATCCCAGGCAGGACGGGCGATCTCGCCGCCAGAGCCGGGCGGCAGAGGCACGTTCATGATCTGCCCATGCGCGCCGCGTTCCGAGGCGGCCCCGCTGCCCGGCCACAATGGCATCTGCTGGCTGGTCGCAAAAAAGGCGCGCGGCTCGTCCCATAGCAGATCCTGCGTGCCGTTGCCGTGGTGCACGTCGAAATCCAGAACCGCGACACGCTGCAAACCGTGGTGATCCAGCGCCCGCCTGGCAGCAATGGCCACATTCCCGAACAGGCAGAAGCCCATCGGCGTCTCACGCTCGGCATGGTGTCCGGGCGGGCGCATCGCCACGAAGGCATGGCTTACGTCATCGGCCAGCACCGCATCGACCGCCGCGCAGGCGCCACCAGCGGCACGCAAGGCAGCGCCCAGGCTGCCGGGTGACAATTGCGTGTCGGCGTCCAGCATCCGAAACCCCTCGGCGGGCAGGGCGGCCTCGATCCGGTCCAGGTAGGTCTGGGGATGACAGCGAAGAAGATCGGCGGGATCGGCCTCAGGTGCCTCGCGGCGGTCCAGATCCAGCTCCTCCAGCGCGGCCATGACCGCTCGGGTCCGCGCCGCCCGCTCGGGATGGCCGGGCGGGGTGACATGGTCCCCGGCGGCCGGATGGAAATAGAGCGCGGTCGTCATGGCACCTCCTCGATCACCGCGCCACGCTAGGCCCACCCGCCGAAAGCTTCAAGCCGGCGATCCGCTTGCACTCTTTCCAAATACCTCGGGGTCCGGGGCAGCGCCCCGGCGGTTGCCCCAAGGCGCCCGTCAGGCCACCAGTCGCTGCCCGTCATGGCCGGTGATCCGCGCATCCAGCAAGGCCCCCTCGGGCTGGTCCGCGGTAAAGGCCACCTCGGCGAATCCCTCGGTCCGGCCCAGGCGGGGGCCTTCGGTCAGCACGCGACGCATCTGTCCCGTCTCGGCCTCCAGATGCCGCAGCAGGGCCGCCTCGCCCACCGCGCGCAGCCGGGCCGCGCGGTCGCGGATCACCGGGCCCTTCACCGCGGGCATCCGCGCCGCGGGTGTGCCCTTGCGCGCCGAATAGGGAAAGACGTGCAGGAAGGTCAGGCCGCATTCCTCGACCAGGCGCAACGAGTTTTCGAACATCGCCTCGGTCTCGGTCGGGAAGCCCGCGATGATGTCGGCGCCAAAGACCATGCCGGGCCGCAGCCGCCGCGCCTCCTGGCAGAACCGGATCGCGTCATCGCGCAGGTGGCGGCGCTTCATCCGCTTCAGGATCATGTCGTCGCCCGCCTGCAGCGACAGGTGCAGGTGCGGCATCAGCCGCGGCTCGGTCGCGATGGCCAGCATCAGGTTCTCGTCCGCCTCGATCGAATCGATCGAGGATATCCGCAGGCGCGGCAGGTCCGGCACCAGCCGCAGGATCCGCATCACCAGATCGCCCAGACGCGGCGCGCCGGGCAGATCCCCGCCCCACGAGGTCAGATCGACCCCGGTCAGCACCACCTCGTTGAAGCCCCGGCCGACCAGCCGCTTGATCTGCTCGACCACCACCCCCGCCGGGACCGAGCGCGAATTGCCGCGACCATAGGGAATGATGCAGAAGGTGCAGCGGTGATCGCAGCCGTTCTGCACCTGCACATAGGCCCTGTGCCGCCCGAAACCGTCGATCAGGTGGCCGGCCGTTTCGCGCACCGACATGATGTCATCCACGCGCACCTTTTCGGTCCGGCCTATCAGATCGGGGGCGCGCAGCCCGGCCCAGGTTTCGGGCTGCATCTTCTCGTGATTGCCGATGACCCTGGCGACTTCGGGCATGGCGGCAAAGGTCTCGGGCTCGGTCTGCGCGGCGCAGCCGGTCACGATCACCGGGGCGCCGGGATTTTCGCGCGACAGCCGCCGGATTTCCTGCCGCGCCTTGCGCACCGCCTCGGCGGTGACCGCACAGGTATTGATCACGACGGCATGGGGCAGGCCCGCGGCCTCGGCCATTTCGCGCATCGCCTCGGTTTCGTAGGCATTCAGCCGGCAGCCGAGGGTCGAGAAGATCGGCGCAGTCATTGCGCCAGCCATTCGGGCGTCAGCATTCCGGAAAAGACATGCGCCGTCGGACCTTCCATCCAGACGCCATCCTCGCGCCAGTCGATCATCAGCACCCCGCCCGGCACGGTCACCGTCACGCGCCGCCCGGTCAGCCCGCGCCGCGCCGCAGCCACGGCAGCCGCGCAGGAACACGACCCCGAGGCCAGCGTCGCCCCGGTGCCGCGTTCCCAGATCCGCAGCAGGATTTCGTCGGGCGACAGAACCTGCACCACCTCGACATTGGTGCGTTCGGGATACAGCGGGTGATGCTCCATGTCCGGGCCGAACCGGTCCAGATCAACCGCTGCCGCCTCCGCGACGAAGAAGGTCAGATGCGGGTTGCCCATGCCCGTGGCCACCGGATCGCCCTCGATCGGCAGATGGTCGATATCGACCTCGCGGGCCAGCGGAATGGCACGCCAGTCCAGCACCGGCTGCCCCATGTTCACCCGAGTCAGCCCGGCCCCCGCATCCTCGGCCAGCAGGACGGCGTGATCGGTTCGCAGGCTCAGCCGGTCCCGCCCGGTCTGGTCCATGACGAACCGCGCGATGCAGCGGGTGGCGTTGCCGCAGGCGGCGCTGGAGGTGCCATCGGCGTTCCAGAACCGCAGCCGCAGATCCGCCTCGGGATCCGCCTCGATCACCGCAAGCTGGTCGAACCCCACGCCGCGGTGGCGGTCTGCGATGCGCGCGATCACCTCCGGCGCCGGCGGCTGGCCGCCCGCGCGCAGATCGATCACCACGAAATCGTTGCCCAGCCCGTGCATCTTCAGGAAAGCCAGACCGGAGGCGGATAGGTTGCTCATGCCGGGCCATATAGGATACCGGCAAAATTTACGCCAGAGGCGACGGCTTTTCCGCTTGACGCCCCGGATGCCCGCCCCTAGTAAGCCCCCCGTGTTGGGCCCGTAGCTCAGTTGGTAGAGCAACTGACTTTTAATCAGTGG
>NZ_DHXG01000039.1:0-1265 GCF_002413585.1 Paracoccus sp. UBA5162 | reverse complement strand
TAATCAGTGGGTCACAGGTTCGAATCCTGTCGGGCTCACCACTAAACATCTGATATATATAAATTTATTTGGTCTTGTCGTTTTCGTCCGTCCGACGATCCGACGGCGTCCGATGTCGGACGGGGCGAAGTGTTTTCTCTGGCGCAATGTCTGCTGCTGTGGCTATTTAGGGCCAATGGGCAACCCCTCCGGGGTCCGGATGACAGCGGGAAAGACTGCCGGGTAGGCCCCCGACAAAAGCCAGGGCGGGTCCGGATGCCGGGCAACCCCTCCGAAAACTCACGGAACATCGTCAGTTTTAGGGGGCCCGTCCGTGGCTGATTATCAAGCATCTTCTGTCTGGTCCGACGCCATCACGCTGACAGCGGGCGATATCGTGCGGAACCGGGGATTGAACACGATCCTGGTCTGTGCGTCGGAACCGCCCGATCCCGATGACGCACTGGCCCTGCGCCGGGACGAACAGTTCAAGTGCGAAGCAGAGGTCATCGTTCGCATCGCGACAACAGGGAGCTGGGCCAGCACGCTGTCTGTCGCATCAGGCATCCCTGCCACAACATCAAAAGCATAGGAGCAGTGCATGCCATCAGTATCTATCGGAAAGGCATGGTCGCCCATGCTGGCCCTTGTGCCGGGAGATATCCTGCAAAACCAGGGCGCCAACCCGGTGTTGGTCAGTTCGGCCATACCGCCATCGCAGAATGAGGCAGTCGAGCTGCAGCCGTTTGAACGGATCGTGGTCCAGGCCGCCGTCGAGGTGCGGCTGGCAACGGCGGGAAATTTCCTCGGGCGCGTGAATGTCATTTCCGGCCTGCCCATCGGCAATGGAGCGTCATCCGCCAATGTCGATGTCGTCGCAAGGCAAGCTGCCGCTATCGCGGCCGGAAAGGCCGATACGACGCAGGAAAAAACACTGGCATCGGCAAGCGTGGTCAGTGGGCGCCTGATCCTGACGCGGGTCGATGGCACGACAATCGAGGTCGATCTTCCTGCCGGCGGCGCGGCCCTCGCCGCCCCTGCGGTCATCGCCGCCCCGACGATCGCCGGTGGCACGACCGAGGGCAGCATCCTCACGCGGACGGCGGGCGATGCCAGCGGCAACCCGGCGCCCGCGCGCGAAACCGTCTGGCTGCTGGACGGCGTGGCCATCGCCGGGCAGACCGGCAACACGCTGGACACGACCGGCCGCGTCGGCGTGATCACGACGCAGGATATCTGGACCAACAGCGAGGGCACGGCAACGGGCACCTCGGACGCCGTGACCA
>NZ_DHXG01000038.1:0-18219 GCF_002413585.1 Paracoccus sp. UBA5162 | reverse complement strand
CACCTATTTCCAGCAGGTCGGCGGGCATGATTGCCGCCCCGTCTCGGGCGAACTGACCTATGGGCTGGAACGGCTGGCCATGTATGTGCTGGGCGCGGAACATGTCATGGACATGCCCTTCAACGATCCCGGGGCCGCGATTGCGCTGACCTATGGCGACATCTTCCGCCAGACCGAACAGGAATATTCGCGCTGGAACTTCGATCAGGCCGATACCGAAACGCTGTTTCAGCATTTCAAGGATGCCGAGGCCGAATGCGCCCGCATCATCGCGGCGTCCGAAACCGACAGCGCCGGCCGCCGCATCCCGATGGCGCATCCGGCCTATGACCAGTGCATCAAGGCCAGCCATATCTTCAACCTGCTGGACGCGCGCGGCGTCATTTCCGTGACCGAGCGGCAGGCCTATATCGGCCGCGTCCGCGCACTGGCCCGCGCCTGCGCCGATCTGTTCCTGACGACCGAAGCAGCGGGGGCATCGGCATGAACTGGGGCAGGATCGCGACGATCGGGCTTGCGCTGACGGCCCTCGCCTCGGGGGCCGGGGTCTGGTATGCGCAGCAATACGGCTATTACGAGCCGATCGATCCGGCCAGCCCGGATGCGGCGGTGCCGATCCAGACCGCCGAGGGACCGTCGCGGCTGAACATGACCGATTTTCAGGCCATCGACGCCGATAGTTCACCGATCCGCTGGCGGGCCTGTTTCCGGATCCAGGGCGATCTGCCCGCCGATGCCGTGCCCTTCCCGGCCGCCACGCCGCTGAACGGCCCGTTCTGGTTCGACTGCTACGACGCCGCCCGGATCGGCGCCGATCTGGAATCGGGTGCCGCAAGGGCATTTCTCAGCCAGTCCGAGATCCGTCCCGATGTGGACCGCGTGCTGGCGATCTATCCCGATGGCCGGGCCTATGGCTGGCAGCAATTCAACGACAAGACCCCGGAACGCGGAGTGATGGACTGATGCCCGATCTGCTGATCGAACTCTTTTCCGAGGAAATCCCCGCCCGGATGCAGGCCCGCGCGCGCGATGATCTGAAGCGGCTGGTCACCGACGGGCTGGTCCAGGCCGGGCTGACCTATGCCAGCGCGGGCGCCTTTTCGACGCCCCGGCGCCTTGCCCTGACCGTCGAGGGGCTCAGCGCCCAAAGCCCCGACACGCGCGAGGAACGCAAGGGCCCCCGCACCGACGCGCCCGAAAAGGCGCTGGAGGGCTTTCTGCGCGGGGCGGGCCTGACGCGCGACCAATTGCAAGTCCGCGACGACAAGAAGGGTCAGGTCTGGTTCGCCGTCATCGCCCGCAAGGGTCGCCCGGCATCCGAGATCGTGGCCGAGGTTCTGGAAACCACGATCCGCGATTTCCCCTGGCCCAAATCCATGCGTTGGGGCACGGGCTCTCTGCGTTGGGTCCGCCCGCTGCATTCGATCCTCTGCATCCTCAGCGACGAATCCGGCGCGACCACCGTGCCGCTGAACATCGACGGCATCGCGTCCGGCAACAGCACACGCGGTCACCGCTTCCTGTCGCCCGACGCCTTCACCGTCACCGGCTTCGATGACTACGTCGCCAGGCTGCGCCGCGCCCATGTCATGCTGGACCCGGCCGAGCGCGAGGCCGAAATCCGCCAGCAGGCCGAGAATCTGGCCTTCGCACGCGGCTGGCAGATCGTCCCCGATGATACGCTGCTGTCCGAGGTCGCGGGCCTCGTCGAATGGCCGGTGCCGCTGATGGGCGTGATCGAGGATCGTTTCCTGGACCTGCCGCCCGAGGTGCTGCAAACCTCGATGAAGGAGCACCAGAAATTCTTCTCGGCCCGCAACCCGAAAACCGGCCGGATCGAGGGCTTTGTGACCGTCGCCAATATCGCCACCCCCGATGACGGCGAAACGATCCTGGCTGGCAATCAGCGTGTTCTCGCCGCCCGCCTCTCCGACGCGGCCTTCTTCTGGGAAAACGACCTGCGCGAGGCAAAATCGGGCATGAACGCTTGGGCCGAGGGCCTGAAATCCGTGACCTTCCATAACAAGATGGGCAGCCAGGCCGACCGCATCGCCCGCGTCGCCGCACTGGCTCGCGAGATCGCGCCCATGGTCGGCGCCGACCCCGATCAGGCGGAAACCGCGGCCCGGGTCGCGAAACTCGACCTGCAGAGCGCCATGGTCGGCGAATTCCCCGAACTGCAAGGCATCATGGGCCGATATTACGCGCAGGCCGCCGGTTATCCCGACGCGGTGGCCGACGCCGCCCGCGACCACTACTCGCCACTCGGCCCATCCGACGCGGTGCCCACCGCCCCGGTCTCCGTGGCCGTCGCACTCGCCGACAAGATCGACACGCTGACCGGGTTCTGGGCGATCGACGAGAAGCCGACCGGCTCGAAGGATCCCTTTGCGCTGAGAAGGGCGGCGTTGGGGACTATTCGATTGATCGTTAACAATGTTGTTAGAAGTCATCTACTGGACGCTGCAAAAACCGGTCTCTTGGCCAATTTTTCTCATCAGCTCAACACTATTGGAGAGGAGCGAACCAAGGCCGTCGATCTTGCATGGGAGACCATCGTCGCGGAAGACGGACGATTGGCAAAACATGCTCAAAAAATCTTTGCAAAGGCGTTGAATGATCGGAATTCAAAAATCGATTGGAACGCGGCCGTTGAGAAGGCAAAGGCGCAAAGCCCTGATAGGGTCAAACTTGACCCTGACCGCCCGGGCACCCTTAACCATACGTCGCACAACCTCCTCGCCTTCCTCCACGACCGCCTCAAGGTCCATCTGCGCGATCAGGGCATCCGCCACGACATCATCGACGCGGTCCTGGCCCAACCCGGCAATGACGACCTCGTGCTGGTCGTCAACCGCGCCACGGCGCTGAACGCCATGCTGCAAACCGAAGACGGCCGGAACCTGACCCAGGGCCTCAAGCGCGCCGGAAACATCCTCGCGCAGGCCGAGGAGAAGGACGGCGTCGAATACAGCTTCGGCGCGGACGCGAAATTCGCGGAAACCGATCAGGAACGCGCCCTCTTTGCCGCCCTCGACAAAGCCGAACCCGCGATCAGACGGGCCATCGCGGACGAAGACTTCCCCGCCGCCATGACCGCCATCGCCGCGCTGCGCGCGCCCATCGACGCCTTCTTCGAGGCCGTCCAGGTCAACAGCGACAACCAGATCCTGCGCCGCAACCGCCTGAACCTGCTGTCGCGCATCCGCAACGCGGGCCGCGAGATCGCTGATTTCACGAAGATCGAAGGCTGACAAGGCCGGGACCTGACCGGCCCTCGCACTCTTTCCAAATACCTTCGGGGGGTCCGGGGGGCAGACAGCCCCCCGGCTGTCGCGGGACGCAATCAGACCACCCGGTCAACCATCATGTGCTTGATCGAGGCGATGGCCTTGGCCGGATTCAGCCCCTTCGGACAGGTATTGGTGCAGTTCATGATCGTGTGGCAGCGATACAGCTTGAACGGATCCTCCAGCTCGTCCAGCCGCTCACCGGTCGCCTCGTCGCGGCTGTCGACGATCCAGCGATAGGCCGTCAGCAGCGCGGCCGGACCCAGATAGCGGTCGCCGTTCCACCAATAGGACGGACAGGCGGTCGAACAGGACGCGCAGAGGATGCACTCATATAGCCCGTCCAGCTTCTTGCGATCCTCGATCGACTGTTTCCACTCTTTTCCCGGCGTCGGCGATTTGGTGACCAGGTAGGGATTGACCGAAGCGTGCTGGGCATAGAAATGCGTCAGGTCGGGGATCAGATCCTTGACCACCGGCATATGCGGCAGCGGATAGATGGCGATGTCGCCCGGAACCTCGTCGATTCCGTAGATGCAGGCCAGATGATTGCCGCCGCCGATGACCATGGCGCAGGATCCGCAAATCCCTTCTCGGCAGGACCGCCGGAACGACAGCGTCGGGTCAATCTCGTTCTTGATCTTGATCAGCGCGTCCAGAATCATCGGTCCGCATTTGTCGAGATCGACGAAATAGGTGTCCAGACGGGGGTTCTCGCCCGCCTCGGGATCCCAGCGATAGATCTGGAACTTCTTCACATTGGTCGCGCCCTCGGGCCTGGGCCAGGTCTTGCCGACCCGGATCTGGCTGTTCTTGGGCAGGGTGAACTGGACCATCGGATGCTCCTTTCAGGACGTGCCTTTTCCAGGCACCTCGGCGATGAACAGGTTTTGCGCGCGGGCGACCAGATCGACCACCTTTCCGCGCGCATGAGGATTAAGCGTCAGGCCGTTGAGCCGCCTCAGGAATTCGGTCGAACCGGCATTGAGTCGCTGCATCGCAGGCCCATCCAGCGGGGCAAGCGCCTCGATAATGGCATCGTCCAGCCCGGCATGGTGCAGCAATAGCCGCCCCGGACGACCGGGATCGGGCTCGTCTTCCAGCTTGAAGCGGCACAAACGATCAGGCCCCAGGACATCGGCCATCCGGCGGATCAGATCGCCCCAGCCAGGCATCGCATCGGTCCGGTTCAGGAAATCCTCGAAACCGTGCTGATAGCCGTCGGTGCGTACGGCCTGCGCCCAGACGCTGGCCTTCCACGCCGTCATGCTGCGTGTGTAGATGACGAAATCCACCGCAAAGCCCGCCGCGCAGCGCGACAGCAGACCCGCGATCCGCGGCAATTGCGGATAAAGCCGCGTCTCACCGCCATTGCCGGGCATCGCGCCGGCCAGGTTTTCGTGGCTCAGAAGCACCGGCAGGTCATTGGCGGGCAGCGTCTCCAGCACATCCTCGAAGGCGATCCGCAGCGCGATCTCGCGGTCCTCGGTGGGTCCCAGCGAATAGGCAATCGCCGCGCGTCCCAAAGGCCGCATGGGCGAGCCCTCCTCGGGGGTGCGCACGATCAGCCGCCGGGCCAGCGCGGCGGCGTTGCGGTTCAGATGGCGCTGGATCGCGGTGCTGCCCGTCTTCTGCACGCCCAGATGCAGGATCAGGCGGCGCTGGTCGGATTTCGTCGGCGCTGCCGTCATCGGCCTAGCCCCGCCAGCCAGGCTGGTCGGCCAGAACCCGCGTCGGCATCTGTCCCGATCGATTCACCACGCAGCGGTTGAACACGTCCGAGGGATCGCGCTGCATGATGTAATCGCTGGAAATTTCCAGATCGACCGAACCGCCGAGGCGCGAACCTCCGCCACCGCTGCCCACCCCCAGGGCGACTTCGCCGCGCGGAGCCTGGGCCAGTTCGGCATCGCGCAGGCAGACCCGTTCCGCCTGCTCCACCGGTATCGGAGCACAGGCTGCCAGCGCCGCCAGCAGCGGCACGGACCGGAACGGGGCCGCCCAGGCGCGCATCGGCTCAGGCCGTCTGCGCGGCGTTGGCGATGCATTGCGTGGTTGCGGGACGCGAGACGATCGAAGCGACGCTGTCGGCCGTGCCCGCCACGCCATTGCGCGTGGCCTGCGCGATGTCGATCAGTTCCGCCGTGGTGGCGTTCGACATGACGCAATCGGTATAGGGCGCCGTGTTCACGCCCGGCAAACGCTTCTGCATCTCGCTGTTGACGACGCTGCGCGCCACCTGACGCGAGGCGGCGTCGAGGGTGGTCGGGGTGGTCACGACCGGTGCGGTCGGCGTGGAAACGGTCGCGGTCGGCATCGGTGCGACGCAGCCTGCCAGCGTCAGCGCGGCGAGGCCCGAGGCGGCAATGATCTTGAAACGCATCAGTAAACCCTCTTCTTCGGAGCAATCTTCTTCAGGTCGATCCCGCCTTCTGCCTCTTTCGTCAGAGGTTCCAGATGGACGGGGCGGTAGTCGAGTTTAACCGTGTTCCCCTCTACCCTTGCAAGCGAATGCTTGCGCCAGGTGGCGTCATCCCGCTCAGGGTAATCCTCGTGCGCATGGGCGCCACGGCTTTCCTTGCGCGCCTCGGCGGCCACGATCGTGGCCAGCGCGTTGGGCATCAGGTTGGTCAGTTCCAGCGTCTCCATCAGGTCGGTGTTCCAGATCAGGCCACGATCGGTCACCTTCAGATCATCCAGCTTTGCGGCGATTGCCTCCATCTTCCGGACGCCATCGGCCAGCGTCTTGTCGGTGCGGAACACCGCCGCGTCGGCCTGCATGGTGCGCTGCATCTCGTTGCGCAACTCCGCCGTCGGCGTGCCGCCATCGGCATTGCGGATTTTGTCGAACCGCTCCAGCGCGTGGTCCACCTGCGCCTGGTTGGTCGCGGGGATCGGGCCCTCGCGGTCGATGACCTGCCCCGCCCGGATCGCGGCCGCGCGGCCGAAGACCACCAGGTCGATCAGGCTGTTCGAGCCAAGCCGGTTCGCGCCATGGACGCTGGCACAGCCGGCCTCGCCCACCGCCATCAGACCGGGGAATACGGCGTCGGGGGCGCCCTCGGCCGGGTTCAGCACCTCACCCCAGTAATTCGTGGGGATCCCGCCCATGTTGTAGTGAACGGTCGGCAGAACCGGGATCGGTTCGCGCGTGACATCGACGCCGGCGAAAATCCTGGCGCTTTCGCTGATGCCCGGCAGCCGTTCATGCAGCGTCTCGGGCGGCAGATGCATCAGGTTCAGGAAGATGTGGTCGCTTTCCTCGCCGACGCCGCGACCCTCGCGGATCTCCATCGTCATGCAGCGGCTGACCACATCGCGGCTGGCCAGATCCTTGTAGGTTGGGGCGTAACGCTCCATGAAGCGTTCGCCCTCGCTGTTGGTCAGATAGCCACCTTCGCCGCGCGCGCCTTCGGTGATCAGGCAGCCCGAGCCATAGATGCCGGTCGGATGGAACTGCACGAATTCCATGTCTTGCAGCGGCAGGCCCGCACGCGCCACCATGCCGCCGCCATCGCCGGTGCAGGTATGGGCGCTGGTGGCGCTGAAATAGGCGCGGCCATAGCCGCCGGTCGCCAGCACCACCATCTTGGCATTGAAGACATGCATCGTGCCGTCGTCCAGCTTCCAGCAGACGACACCGGTGCAGCGGCCATCGGTGATGACCAGGTCCAGTGCGAAATATTCGATGAAGAATTCCGCGTTTTCCTTCAGCGACTGACCATAAAGCGTGTGCAGGATCGCGTGGCCGGTCCGGTCGGCGGCAGCGCAGGTGCGCTGGACCGGGGGGCCCTCGCCGAATTCGGTGGTGTGGCCGCCGAACGGCCGCTGGTAGATCCTGCCCTCTTCGGTGCGGCTGAAGGGCACGCCGTAATGTTCCAGTTCGTAGACGGCCTTGGGCGCCTCGCGGGCCAGGTATTCCATCGCGTCGGTATCGCCCAGCCAGTCGCTGCCCTTGACCGTGTCATACATGTGCCACTGCCAGTTGTCGGGCCCCATGTTCGACAGGCTGGCCGCGATCCCGCCCTGCGCCGCGACGGTATGCGAGCGGGTCGGAAAAACCTTGGTCACGCAGGCCGTGCGCAGGCCCTGTTCGGCCATGCCCAGCGTCGCGCGCAGCCCGGCACCGCCGGCGCCGACCACGACCACGTCATAATCATGCGTCTGGATTTCGTAAGCAGCCATGGTTTCCTCAGATCACGATGGTCACAAGGGCCATCTTCGCCAGCGCGAAGAGGGCGGCCGCGATCACGGCCCAGCCGAAGATGACCGAGACGATGATCGCGACCTTGCGCTCGGTATGGTTCAGATAGTCATCGATCATGATCCGCGTGCCCTTGATGAAGTGCAGCATGCCCACGACGATGAACAGCGCGGTGATGATCGCCGGATAGGGGCGCCCGAAATAGGCCGCGACGCCCTCGCGCGGCAGGCCGATCGCGCTGCCGACCACCAGCATGAAGGCCGGGGTCAGCAGGACCAGCGCACAGGCGCTGACCGTCATGGCCCAGTGATGTGCGGTGCCGCTATGGGCGCTGCCAAGACCTTCGGCGGCCTTGCGGGGGGTGATGTAGCGCATGGTTGCCCTCGGTCAGCCGATGAAGAACAGGATCAGCGAGATCAGCGTCATCACGACCGACCCCACGATGATCACCCAGGAATTTCTTTTCGCCTCGTCGATTTCCAGCCCGTAACCGGCATCGTAGAACAGGTGGCGCACACCCGACAGCGCGTGAAACCACAGCGCCCAGGCCGATCCCGTCATCACGATGAAGCCGATCCACGACCGCATCACCCAATCGGCGGCGGCAAACGCGCCCGGGCTGGCGACGGCGGCCACCAGCCACCAGACCAGCAGCACGATCCCCGCGACAAGGGCGTGCCCGGTGATGCGCGTCATGATCGAGGCGATCGCCGCGATGGGCAGCCTGTAGACCTGAAGATGGGGGGAAAGCGGCCGGTTGCCCCGGTTCACATCGGCCATGATGCGGCCCTCCTTTGTCGGTTCTGTCAGACCCGGCGCGGGCGCGATGGCTGGCCGCACGGGCTGGCGATTGGTGCCGTTACTGACCGCGTTTGTGCCACCTGTCATCCGCAGTTACCAGAGCTTCGGTGGAAAAGAAGTCGAATTCGCGGTTTGTGATCACGGCCACGGCCTGCGTGATCACAGCAGGAATGCCGCAATGTCTCGCATTGGCGCCACCTGCCCGCTTCCCGGCCGCACAGCCCGGCCTGGCGCCTGTCACGGCCCGATCCGCGTCAGCACACCGCGATGATCCGAGCCCAATCGCGGCCGTGTCCCGCCGCGGCCCGCCCAGCCCCGCGGGATCAGCACATGGTCGATCGCCATCGGATAGATCCCTTTCAGCATGAACGTCGTGCGCAGCGGGCCGAGCGGCGCCGTGCCGGTCGCGGATGCGATCGCGCGGACCGCGCGGGACCAAGGAACCATGTTGAAATCTCCTCCGACCAGTGCCGGCTGCGCGATGCCTCTTATCTTCGGCATCAGCGTGTCCAGCTGCGCCGCCTGCCCGTAGGGCCAGGGCCAGGTCAGATGCAGCACCGCGACCGACACCGCCCCCATCGGGGTGCGGGCGCGGGCCGAGGCCAGGCCGCTTTTCGGCACGCAATCCCGACGATCCAGCGGCCAGCGGGACAGGATCGCGATGGCGCCGGTGGTGTCTCCGGGACAGATCAGTTGATAGGGAAGCCCGGCTTTCAGCCGTTCGGACACGGCAAGGTTGCGCCAGCTGACCTCTTCCAGAAAGACGATTCCGGCGCCGCTGGCCCGGATATCGGCGATGATCGGCGCCGGATCGGCCAGATCGAAACGCAGGTTCTTCTGATAGACCACGATCCCGTTCGCCGGCCCCTGCACCGGCCGCCACAGATCCCACAGGATCGGCGCCAGCGCGACCAGTGCCACGGCGCTTGCGGCCAAACCGGCCCGCCCGCGCAGGACAGGCGCCGTCAGCAGCAGCGCGACGGCCAGCGCCGGACGGAACACGGCCAGCGAATCCCCGGCCGGATGCCAGGCCCCGGCAAGGCTGCCGGCCAGCCCGATCAGACAGAATACCGCGATCAGGCGGGCCAGAATCCGCATCCTAGACCGGCATCAAGGCCCAGTAGTCGAGGTCCAGCAGAACCTCGGGCAGATATTTTCCATCCGCGCCCTTCAGCGCGAAGGCCGCGCTGTCGCCCTTGGTCGCGACCAGCCGCAGCCGGATCGCGCCGACGCCCGGCGCGCGGGTCTCGGCCTTGTCCAGCACCTCGGACCAGGCGCGGATCGTGTCGCCCGCAAAGCAGGGATTGGCATGGGCGCCGCCATTCAGCGCCACGATCATCTGCGCATTGGCCAGCCCGTTGAAGGACAGGGCGCGGGCCATCGAGATGACATGCCCGCCATAGATCAGCCGCCGGCCATCGTTGCGGAAGGTGGCGTCGAAATGCACCTTGGCGGTGTTCTGCCACAGCCGCGTGGCCAGCATATGTTCGGCCTCTTCGATGGTGACGCCATCGACGTGGTCGATTCGCTCGCCCGGATGGTAATCGCCCAGACGATGCGGCTCGCCGGCCAGTTCGAAGTCGTAATCGGAAAAATCCAGACCCTTGGGAACCGCCAGACCGGCCGGGTCGACGACCGGATCCAGATCCGGCACCACGGTGTCGGGCGCCGGCGCGTCGGGCGCCCGTTTGCGCACCATCACCCAGCGGACGTAATCCAGCACCGGTTCGCCCATCTGGTTCAGTCCGCGCGTGCGCACCCAGACCACGCCCGATGTCCCGTTCGAGGTCTGCCTGAGGCCGATCACCTCGGATTCGGCGCGCAGCGTGTCGCCCGGCATGACCGGGTTGAGCCAGCGGCCCTGGGCATAGCCCAGATTGGCGACGGCATTGACGCTGATATCGGGGACCGTCTTGCCGAAGATGACATGAAAGCCGATCAGATCATTCAGCGGACTGCCTTCGAGGCCGCAACCGGCGGCAAAATCGTCGCTGGAATACAACGCATGCCGCGACGGATAGAGCGCGTGATAAAGGGCCCGTTCGCCCTCGGCCAGGGTGCGCGGCGCGGCGTGGCGGATCACCTGACCGACCCGGTAATCCTCGAAGAAGCGGCCCGGATCGGTCTTGCTCATTGCTGTCCCAGCTTCATCTCGGAATGGTATTCGGCGTGGATGTCCTTGGTCACCGCCTGCGCCATCCGCATCACCCCCTTCTGCGGATCGAAGGCCATCGAGGGGCCGCCATGCAGGGTCCAGCCCTTCGACAGCGCCTCGCTGACGCGGTGGCAGAAGCGAGAGGTGTCATCATCGGTAATGCAGCGGTAAAGCGTCGTCATCTCAGCCTCCGAAGGGCCATGGGCCAATCAGGCCGTGGATCAGACCGACCACCAGCAGCACGACGACTGCGCCGACGGCGGCCATCGCCTCCTTGCGGGCCGGGAACGGGCCGGCGGGCGGGGTCCAGGGGCTGCGGTTGATCAGCGCCATCTCGACCAGCGCCCAGACCAGCAGACCGCCAAACAGCACGAGGCTGGGCAGATCACCATTGACCAGCAGATGCGCCACCGCCCACAGCGAAAAGCCGATCAGTTGCGGATGGCGGGTCATCGCCGTCACCCGCGTCTTCATGCCGCTGGCCGCGAACAGGTAGAAGGCGATCAGCACCAGCAGGTTGTTGATTCCGACCAGCGCCGCCGAGGGGCCCCACCAGACCGGGCCGTCGGCGGCCTTGTATCCCCAGATCATCAGCAGCACCGAAACGATCAGGGCAGCGGCGACCATCCCCTTGCCCTTGTCTCCCACCGCGGCCCTCTGGGCGGGCGCCACGCGTTTCCACAGATGCGCAGCCCACCACAGGGCCACGCCAAGGATCAGGATCAGCATCTGGCTTCCTTTCGTTTCGGCTGGATCGGCCTCACGTTGACGCTAACCGGCCATGGCTGCAATAGCCTCGGCGCGATCCAGGGTGCTGCGGGCGGTTTCGACATGCAGGTTCTCGACGATCCGGCCATCCACCACGGCCACGCCCCGGCCATCGGCGCCGGCCTGCCGGAACGCCTCGATCTGGCGTCGGGCCAGCGCGATCTCGGCCTCGGTCGGGGCGAAGGCCTGGTTCGCGACGGCCAGCTGCGCCGGATGGATCAGGGTCTTGCCGTCAAAGCCCATGTCGCGGCCCTGTTCGCATTCGGCCCGCAGGCCCGCGTCATCCCTGAAGGCGTTGAACACGCCATCCACGATCACCTTTCGAAAGGCCTTCGCGGCCAGCAGACACAGCCCCAGCCCGGTCTGCATCGGCAATCGGTCGGGGCGAAAACGGCTGTTCAGTTCCTTGGCCAGGTCGTTCGTGCCCATGACCATGCCCTGCAGGCGCGGATGGGCGGCGATCTCGGCCGCGTTCAGCATCGCCAGCGGCGTTTCCATCATCGCCCAGAGGGCCAGATCCGGGCACAGCGCCGCGACCGCATCCAGATCGGCCGCGGTATCCACCTTGGGGATCAGCACCGCATCGGCGCATCCGACCAGATCCGCGCAGAAGCGGGCATCGTCATCGCCCCATTCGCTCGCCAGCGCGTTGATCCGCACGATCCGGGCACGGGCTCCGTAATCCCTGGTCAGCGCCGCCCCCAGTGCTTCTCGCGCCGCGACCTTTTCCGGCGGCGCCACCGCGTCTTCAAGATCGAAGATGATTGCGTCGGCCGGCAGCCCCTGCGCCTTTTCCATCGCGCGCCGGTTGGCTGCCGGAATGTAGAGGACGGAACGATAGGGGCGCGCCATGACAGACCTCCGGGAAATAATGTTGCGCGAAACTGCCTCTGGCAGCCAGAAATGGCAAGGAAAAAATTGCCGCGGCGCGGCATCGCCCCCCCCGCGCCGGCCGGATCAGCCCCATATCAGCCCATGGGGGCGCCTTTGCCTTCGGACCTGCGGATCCGGTTCGCCGGCCGCTTGGGTCCGCATCCGGAAACGGCGACCAAGGCTGCTGCCATGCCGCACGCCACGGGCAGAGACTTGCGATTCGGATGTCGAGGGCTTAACCAACGCCGCGAGATTCCATCCATGACATCGGAGGTTAACCATGGCCCGACCCAAGATCGCACTTATCGGTGCGGGGCAGATCGGCGGCACGCTGGCCCATCTGGCCGCGATGAAGGAACTGGGCGACGTCGTCCTGTTCGACATTGCCGAGGGCGCGCCGCAAGGCAAGGCGCTGGACATCGCCGAATCGGGCCCGGCCGAAGGCTTCGACGCGGCGCTGAAGGGCACGAATGATTATGCAGACATCGCCGGCGCCGATGTCTGCATCGTCACCGCCGGCGTTCCGCGCAAGCCGGGGATGAGCCGCGACGACCTGCTGGGGATCAACCTCAAGGTCATGAAATCGGTCGGTGAAGGTATCAGGACCCATGCGCCCGACGCCTTCGTCATCTGCATCACCAACCCGCTGGACGCGATGGTCTGGGCGCTGCAGAAATTCAGCGGCCTGCCCGCGAACAAGGTCTGCGGCATGGCCGGCGTGCTGGATTCGGCCCGCTTCCGCCATTTCCTCAGCCTCGAATTCGGCGTCTCGATGCGCGACGTATCCGCCTTCGTGCTGGGCGGGCACGGCGACACGATGGTGCCTCTGACCCGCTATTCGACCGTCGCGGGCATCCCGCTGCCCGATCTGGTCAAGATGGGCTGGACCACGCAGGACAAGCTGAATGCCATCGTCCAGCGCACCCGCGATGGCGGGGCCGAGATCGTCAGCCTGCTGAAGACCGGCAGCGCCTTCTATGCCCCCGCGACCAGCGCCATCGAGATGGCCGAGGCCTATCTGAAGGATCAGAAGCGTGTGCTGCCCTGCGCGGCGAATGTGGACGGGGCCTATGGCCTGAAGGGGATCTATGTCGGCGTGCCGACCGTGATCGGCGCGAACGGGATCGAGAAGGTCATCGACATCAAGCTGGACAAGGACGAAAAGGCGATGCTGGACAAGTCGGTCGAGGCGGTCAGGGGTCTTGTCGCGGCCTGCAAGGATATCGACAATAGCCTGGCCTGATCGGTTCCGATGCCGGACCTTACACACGGCGCGCCGAATCCGGCGCGCCGTTCTTTTTTCCTGCACCGGGGCCTGGGCGCAGGCCGACCCCTCCAAGGGCCTGCGCGATCCGCTGCAACGCGTATTGCGGGCGCCCTGGCCAGATGGCACAAGACGCCCATGGCCAAATCCGTCTCTGCCTTCAGCTGCACCGAATGCGGCGTCGCACACAAGAAATGGGCCGGGCGCTGCGATGCCTGCGGGGCCTGGAACAGCATCGTCGAGGAAGCTCCGCTGAGCCACGGGCCGGGGCGCGGTCTGGGCGCGGCCAAGGGGCGCCGCGTTGCGCTGACGGGTCTTGCCACCGACGAGCCGCCGCCGCCGCGCAGCGTCTCGGGGATGGCGGAACTGGACCGGGTTCTGGGTGGCGGACTGGTGCCCGGCAGCGCGATCCTGGTCGGCGGCGATCCCGGCATCGGCAAATCGACCCTGCTGTTGCAGGGCGCTGCGGCCTTCGCGCGGCGCGGCCTCGATGCGGTCTATATCAGCGGCGAGGAGGCCAGCGCACAGGTCAGGATGCGCGCGCAAAGGCTGGGTCTGGCCGATGCGCCGGTCCGGCTGGGGGCGGAAACCAACTTGCGCGACATCCTGACCACGCTGGACGGCGAACGCCCGGATCTTGCCATCATCGATTCGGTTCAGACGCTGTGGTCCGATCATGTCGAGGCCGCGCCCGGAAGCGTGGCGCAGGTGCGCGCCGCCGCGCACGAGCTCGTGACCTTCGCCAAGCGGCGCGGCGTGGCGGTGGTTCTGGTCGGGCACGTCACCAAGGAGGGCCAGATCGCCGGGCCGCGCGTGGTCGAACACATGGTCGATACCGTGCTGTATTTCGAGGGCGAGCGCGGTCATCAGTTCCGCATCCTGCGCAGCGTCAAGAACCGCTTCGGCCCCGCCGACGAGATCGGCGTGTTCGAGATGACCGGCGCGGGGCTGGCCGAGGTTGCCAACCCCTCGGCGCTGTTTCTGTCCGAACGCGGCCAGCCTTCACCCGGCAGCGCGGTCTTTGCCGGGATCGAGGGCACGCGGCCGGTGCTGACCGAGGTTCAGGCCCTGGTCGCGCCCTCCACCCTTGCCTCGCCGCGCCGCACCGTGGTCGGGCTTGACAGCGGCCGTGTCAGCACCATCCTTGCCGTGCTGGAGGCCCGCTGCGGCATTCCCTTCGCCGGGCTCGACGTGTTCCTGAACGTCGCCGGCGGGATGCGGGTCAGCGAACCGGCCGCCGACCTGGCCATCGCCGGCGCCCTGCTGTCGGCGCGCGAGGACAGCGCGCTGCCGCCCGAGGCGGTGCTTTTCGGCGAAATCAGCCTGTCGGGCGCGCTGCGCCCCGTCGCGCAGGCCGAAAACAGGTTGAAAGAGGCGCAGAAACTTGGTTTTTCACAGGCGATCTTACCCGAAGGCCAGAAGGTCGAGGGGGTCGGATCGGATCGCGGCGGCATGGGAACGCGGCGCATCGCCGATCTGACGGAATTTGTGGGCGAGATCTTCGGCGCCGGCTGAACCGCCTGAAAATGCAACGATATCCGGCGCGGGGGCGGGACTACATGGACGGTTTCACGATCATCGACGCGGTGGTGGCGGCGGTCATCATTCTTTCCGCGATACTGGCATGGTCGCGCGGCTTCGTGCGCGAATCGCTGGCCATCCTGGGCTGGATCGCGGCGGCCATCCTGGCCTTTCTCTTCGCCGCTGCGGTGCGGCCGATGATCGCCCAGCTTCCGGTTCTGGACCGTTTCCTGGGCGACAGTTGCGAATTGGCCACGATCGCGGGCTTCGCGGTGGTCTTCGCCCTCGCCCTGGTCGTCTTCTCGATCATCACGCCGCTGTTTTCCTCGGTCGTGCAACGGTCGGCCCTGGGCGGGGTGGATCAGGGAATGGGCTTTCTGTTCGGCGTGGCGCGCGGCATCCTTCTGGTCGCCATCGTCTTCATCGTCTACGACCGGGTGATGACCAGCCAGCAGGTCGCGATGGTCGAAAATTCACGCTCGGCGCAGGTGTTCGAACGGATGCGCGGCCAGATGGACGAACGTATCCCCGAAGATGCGCCCGGCTGGATCGTCAGCCGCTACGAACAGATGGTCGGCGGCTGCGGCGCGACGACCGAAACCGTCGATCCGGACACCGCCCCGGCCCGGACCGGTGATGCGGCGCCGGCCTCGAACTGAGGCGGCGTGCCCGGCCATGGCCGCTGATGTCGGTGATGTGACGAAAATTCCGCTTCTGCGGATAGCCGGGGCGTGACTCTGGGTCCGGCCCGCACTACATAGCCCTCGACAGTCCAAAGCCAGTCAGGATGCCATGATGCAGCCATTCTTGGCCCATCCGTTCGATTCGGACCGCCTGCACGAGGAATGCGGGGTATTCGGCGCGATCGGGATGGCGGATGCCTCGAATTTCGTCGCTCTCGGCCTGCACGCGTTGCAGCATCGCGGGCAGGAGGCCGGCGGCATCGTCGCCCATGATCCCGAACACGGGTTCAACAGCGCCCACCGCTTCGGCTATGTGCGCGACAATTTCACCAAGACCGACGTGATGGCGACGCTGCCGGGACCGCTGGCGATCGGGCATGTGCGCTATTCCACCGCCGGGACCAAGGCCAATACCGCGATCCGCGACGTGCAACCGTTCTTCGGCGAATTCTCGATGGGCGGCTGCGCCATCGCCCATAACGGCAACATCACCAATGCCGCCGCCCTGCGCCGCGAGCTGACCGAACGCGGCAGCATCTTCCAGTCCTCATCGGACAGCGAATGCATCATCCACCTGATGGCGCGGTCGATCCAGCGCAACATCCCCGAACGGATGAAGGATGCGCTGCGCCGGGTCGAGGGCGCGTTCAGCGTCATCGCGATGACCCGGACCAAGCTGATCGGCGTGCGTGATCCGCTGGGCGTGCGGCCGCTGGTTCTGGGCAAGGTCGGCGACGATGGCTTCTGTCTGGCATCAGAAACCTGCGCGCTGGACATCATCGGTGCCGATTTCGTGCGCGAGATCGAACCGGGCGAGATGGTGGTCATCACCAAGGGCAAGGTCGAAAGCTCTCGCCCCTTCGGGCCCTCGACCGGCCGGTTCTGCATCTTCGAACATGTCTACTTCTCGCGTCCCGATTCGATCATCGGCGGCCGCTCGGTCTATGAGACCCGGCGCCAGATCGGGGTCGAACTGGCCCGCGAGGCGCCGATCGAGGCGGATCTGGTCTGTCCGGTCCCCGACAGCGGCACGCCGGCCGCGATCGGGTTCGCGCAGGAATCCGGGATCCCCTATGGCATGGGAATCATCCGCAACCAGTATATGGGCCGGACCTTCATCGAGCCGACCGAACAGATCCGCAACATGGGCGTGCGCCTGAAGCTGAACGTCAACCGATCGCTGATCGCGGGCAAGCGGGTGGTTCTGGTTGACGACAGCGTGGTGCGCGGCACGACCAGCCGCAAGATCAAGGACATGATCATCGACGCGGGCGCCGCCGAGGTGCATTTCCGCATCGCCTCGCCTCCGACCGCCTGGCCGTGCTTCTACGGCGTGGACACGCCCGAGCGGGACAAGCTGCTGGCGGCCCAGATGAGCCCCGAGGAAATGCGCGACTGGATCGGCGTCGACAGCCTGGCCTTCGTATCGCTGGACGGGCTCTACCGCGCGGTCGGCGAGGCGGGAGGCCGCAACACCAAGAGCCCGCAATATTGCGATGCCTGTTTCTCGGGCGATTACCCGGTCGCGCCCTTCGACCAGCTCGAACGCGGCTTTCGCATGAAGCCGGGTTCCGAAACCGCAATCAACGAGGCGGCCGAGTAAGGCTTGCGTTCCGCAAACGCCGGGGCTGATCGTCCCTGGCCGAAGACCGAGGCCAGTCAGGGAACGATGGTTTCCAGGGGGTCGTAATGCGCCGCGGCATCGCCCCAGATGGCGGCGGCAAGGCTGTCCGGCTTGTGGCGCAACGCGCCCAGTTCGACCTGCGTGACCCAGCGGAAACGGTTCACCACGCCTTCGGGATCGGCCAGCGAAACCTCGTCGGTGGCGATCAGCGTGGCGCGGAACAGCAGGTCGACCTGATGAAAGCCGCGCGCCGGGTCGTGAAATTCGTTTACCAGAAACGGCGCGCCGACGCTGATCAGCAGACCGGTTTCCTCGGCCACCTCGCGCATCAGGTTTTCTGGCAGGGACTGGCCCGGCTCGACCCCGCCGCCGGGCAGGCACCACAGATCGCTGCGTTCGCCCGGATAGGCGTTGACCATCAGCAGCCGGTCACGATGCAGGATCGCGGCGCGGACCGCCAGCCTCGGGCGCGCAACCCTCATTCCGCGATCCGGTTCAGGTGGCCCATCTTGCGGCCCGGCCGCGCCTCGCCCTTGCCATAGAGATGAACCTGCGTGCGCGGTGCGACCAGCAGATCCGGCACGCGGCCGATATCATCGCCGATCAGGTTCTCCATCACCACATCGGCGAAACGCTTGCCATCGCCCAGGGGCAGGCCCGCCACGGCGCGGATATGCTGTTCGAACTGATCGACGGCGCAGCCGGCCTGCGTCCAGTGGCCCGAATTATGCACGCGCGGCGCGATCTCGTTCACGATCAGCCCGTCGGGCGTCACGAACAGCTCGACTCCCATCACGCCGACATAATCCAGTGCGTTGACGATCCGGCCCGCGATCAGCACCGCGTCGGTGGTCGCGCGCGCGGGCAGCCCGCAAGGCACCGTCGTGGATCGCAGGATGCCGTCGCGATGGACGTTCAGGCCGGGATCATAGGCCGCCACCTGCCCGTCTGCACCACGCGCGACGATGACGCTGATCTCGGCCGAGAAATCGACGAAACCTTCCAGAATTGAAGGCGCGCCGGTCCATTCGGCGGC
>NZ_DHXG01000098.1:0-21610 GCF_002413585.1 Paracoccus sp. UBA5162 | reverse complement strand
GGGCGTAAATCCATCCCCCCTTCTCGATAACTTTTGCGCTGAAATTCGCTCAATGGTTGCACCTCGGGAGATTGACTTTCGAATTCCCGTCCCGGAAGAGGTCGGAGGACGCAGCTTCCGAGGCCATCGGGTGAACGAGGTGGGCGTCTTCTCGCCCGAAGAGGAGGACGACCTGAAATGTCGCAATATCTGTCGCAACTCGCCGGAAAGCGCATCGTCGTCACCGGAGGAGTCGGATCGGTCGGCCGGGCGATCGTGGAGAAACTTGCCGCAAGCCCGGTCGGACATGTTCGCGTGATCGACAACAACGAAAGCGGCCTGTTCGACATGGAAATGGACTTTGCCGGCCGCAAGGGCAAGGCGGGGCTCGACTTCTTCCACGCCGACATCACCGACGAACGCGAGATGAGGCGCACCTTCGACGGCATGGATCTGTGTTTTCACTGTGCCGCGCTGAAACACGTGCCGTCTTGCGAACGCAGCCCGTTTTCGGCCGTGAAGGTCAACATCGAGGGTGTCGAGGTCGTCGGCCGCGTCGCGCAGATGCAGGGACTTGAAAAGGTCATCTTCACCTCTTCCGACAAGGCGGTGAACCCGACCAATGTCATGGGCACATCGAAGCTGATGGGAGAGCGGCTGTTCACGTCGATGAACTTTCTCACCCATTCGGATTCGCCGACGCTGTTTTCCTCGACCCGTTTCGGCAACGTGCTGGGATCGCGCGGTTCGGTGGTGCCGCTGTTCGCGCAGCAGATTGCCGCGGGCGGGCCCGTGCGCGTCACCGACAGGCGCATGACGCGTTTCGTCATGACCATGCAACAATCGGCCGATCTGGTGATCGGCAGCATGGTCCTGGCCCGGGGCGGCGAAGTATTCATCACCAAGATGCCTGTCCTGCGGATCGTCGATCTGGCACGGGTCATGATACAGCACCTGGCACCGGCCTACGGGCATGATCCCCGATCGATCGGTATCGAGATCACCGGTTCGCGCCCCGGTGAAAAACTGTGGGAAGAGCTTTCAACGGACGAAGAGGCGAACCGGCTTCTGGAAAGCGACGATTTCCTGATCGTCATGCCGGCCGGTCATACGGCTGAACAGCGGCGGCAGAAATATGCCTTTGACGAAATCGGGGCACGGCCAAGCGGCATCGTCTATCACTCGGACCGCGAGGCGGCGATCGGCGACGATCAGATCTGGGCGCTGCTGATGCGCGATGGCGTACTTCCCGAAAGCGTTGTCGCAAGGCTGGTCACCGCCGGCACGGTTCCACAACTCGAGACACTCTGAAGGAAGCGTGATGCGGATTTTGATCCTGGGCGGGGACGGCTATATCGGTTGGCCGACCGCGATGAAACTTGCCGCGGCCGGGCATCAGGTGATGGCCGTCGACAATTATCTGCGACGCCGGCTGATGCGAGAGATCGATTGCGACGCGTTGTTCGATGTGCCAAACCTTCACGAAAGGGCGCGCCTGTGGGCGGACCGCTCGGGCAAGGAGCTGGCGGTCCGGATCGGCGATCTGGACGACTGGACCTTCATCGCCGCGATCTTCGAGGAATTCGTTCCCGACGCGATCATCCACTATGCCGAACAACCCTCGGCGCCCTATTCGATGATGGATCGGGCTGCGGCCCGGCTGACGCTGGACAACAACCTGGGCGTGACCTTCAACATCATCCACGCGATGAACCAGTTCACCCCCGATGCTCATCTGATCAAGCTGGGAACGATGGGCGAATATGGCACGCCGAACATCGATATCGAGGAAGGCTGGATCGATATCGAGCACAAGGGACGCAAGGATCGGTTCCTGTTCCCGCGCGCGGCCGGATCGTTCTATCACACGACGAAAGTGCTCGATACGGACATGCTGTGGTTCTATGTCCGCGTCTGGGGGCTGCGTGTAACGGATCTGATGCAGGGCCCGGTCTATGGGCTGGCGACCGACGAAAGCGCCGATGACGACCGGCTGTATTCGTTCCTGAACTACGACGAGGTTTTCGGCACCGTCCTGAACCGTTTCATGGTTCAGGCGGTGGCGGGCTATCCTCTGACCGTCTATGGCAAGGGCGGGCAGACACGCGGATATCTGCATCTCAAGGATGCGCTGCAATGCGTGAAGCTGGCCGTCGAAACCCCGGCCGAGCCGGGCGAGTTGCGCATCTTCAACCAGTTCGTCGAAACGTTCAGCGTCAACGATCTGGCCGAACATGTCCGGCAGTCGGGGCAAAGGCTGGGGCTGAACGTGCAGATCGAATCGCTTCCCAATCCGCGCAAGGAGGCCGAGGAGCATTATTACAATCCCGCCCATACCGGGCTTCTGGATCTGGGTCTTCAGCCCAACAGGCTGACCCCCGAGATCATGGACCGGATGATCGGCCTGACGATGAAGTATCGCGATCAGATCGTGCCCGAACGGATCTTCCGCGGGGTGAAGTGGCGCCGCTGATGCCCGACGATGGCGACACGATCGGCCCGGCGGAAACCCAGCAGCCGGATGCAGGGTGACGATGGATGCCGAACCGCCCCCCGCCATCGCCGCCGAACGGCTTCGGCGTGTCCGCAGGCAGTTGACGGCGGGCGGTCTGGATTCCGCCGAAACGCTGGCGCAGCTGGCATTGCGGCGCGATCCCTCGTCGGTCGAGGCGGTCTTGCTGCTTGCGCGGGCGGCAGAGTTGCGTCAGGGGCCGAAGGCCAAGGCCGACCTGCTTCATCGCCATCTGCCGGCGGTCAGGGACGATCTGCCACTGCGCCGTCACCTGGCCGATGCGCTGTGGCAAGGCGGCGATGTCGCGGGCGCCGTTTCGGTGGCCCAGGACATCATCGACGGCGGACGCGGCGATGTTCAGGATCATCTGCTGATCGGTCGAGGCAGGATCCGTCAGGGCGATCTGGAGGGGGCGCAGCGCGCGGCGGACGCGGCGCGGATGCTGGCGCCCGAACGACCGCGGCCATGGCTGCAACTGGCGCGCATCGCGCTGCTGCGCGACGGCGCCGAGGCGCGGGCGCGCATCCTGTCGCACTATCTTGACGAAATCGGCGATTCCCCCGTCATCAGGCGCGATCTGGCCGAGACGCTGTGCGACCTGGGCGCCGCCGAGGCGGCACGGGAACACCTGTCGCGGATCGCGGCGCAGGGTCTCACGACATCGAGAGACCATTTGTTGCAGGCGCGCATCGCGCTGGCAAAGGCGGATCTGGCGGCAGCCGAAAGCCAGGCCCGAACGGCGGCACGTCTTGCACCCGATCAGCCGGACCCGGTGCTGATGCTGGCCCGCATCGCGCATCTGAAGGACGGCGTGGCTGGCCGGGTCCGGGTTCTGCAAGGCTGCGCCGAACCGGCCCGCCACAGCTTTCGCATCCGCATGAACACCGCCCAGACCCTGATCACCGCCCGTCGGCGCGACGAGGCCAGGCAAGTTGCCGAGGCGATCGAGCCGCGAAACTGTTCCGACCGGCAGTTGTTTCTGCTGGCGTCGATCCTGCATCAGTGCGACGCGCAGGCAAGAGCCGCGACGTGTCTCGACCTCATCGACCCCGATGGGGGACTGGGAAACGCATTGCTGCTGTTTCAGGCCCTCGAAGGTAGTCTTTCGGCCGACAACGCGCTGGTCTCGTGCGCGGACCGAAACCTGCTGCCCGACTTGCATTCGCGCGCCCTGGACATCCTTGCCGCGCCGCCCCCCCTGCGTGGTCGTCTGAATGACGCGATTGATCTCGACCGCGAGGCGGACCGGCTGGCCAGACGATATGCCTCCGCCGCTGCCTATTTCGGATTGCCCTCAGAGGGTCCGTCACCTCTGGTCAGCATCCTTGCGCCGATCCATCGACGCCAGGACGAGGAAAATCTGGCGAAACAGATTGAAAGACAGGATTATCCCGCGCTGGAGGCGGTGATCGTCTGCAGCGGAGATGACGTCGATCCCAAACGCCTGTCGCATCGGCTTGCCGGCTGTTCCGGCCTCTCGAGGACCAGGATCCTGTCCTTGCGGGGCGGAACTTCGCTGTCCGCGGCCCTCAATATGGGGGTCGCGGCCTCGCGGGGCGATCTGATCGCCCGGTTCGATGCCGACGACATTTATCTGGACGACTATCTGTCGCGATCCATCCGATTCATGCAGGCAATGTCGGCTGATCTCTGTGGCAAGCCCGAAATCTTCGTCCATTTCGAGAAGATCGGCGGCACGATCCTGTACGATTTCTGCCCCCAGGACTACCAGCCCTGGGCGGGTTCGCGCGATGTCGTCGGCAGCGGATCAAGCCTGATCGTGACCCGGGCCGCGGCCGAAAGACTGTCGTTCGCCGAGGAACTTGCAGAGGGCGAGGATCGCGATTTCTACAGGCGCGCCCTGTTCCACGGCTTTCGGGTCCTGTTCGCGCCGCCTTTCGGTCATCTCGTCATCCGGAAATCCGGCGAACGGCACACATGGCAGCAAAGCGAGGCAAGGCTGCTGCTGGAGGCACAGCCCCGCGCGCCGATGTTTGCCGGAACCGCCGTCGAAGCCGAAAGCGTCATGCGGAATCTTCAAACCGCAATTCGTGCGCGGCTTGGCCCGGAATGACGGCCGGCGGATGCAAACCGCGGCCGTCGCCCGGGCGATGCGCGTTGACGCGCCCGAAAAAGCGTAATATCCACCCCGCGACCGTTCCGTCTGTCTTCCCGGACGTGTTGCGGATCTTGCCGTAACAGGATCGGTGGACAGCCGGGCCCGGCGCCCGCACGTCTGAAATCTTTGCGCGGGTGTGGCGGAACTGGTAGACGCACCAGATTTAGGTTCTGGCGCCGCAAGGCGTGGGGGTTCGAGTCCCTTCACCCGCACCAAGCATCATCCCGGCGCCTCTGCCGCCAGGGCAATGCCCCGTTCGGACGCTGCGCGCGCCCGCAGCCGTCCCGCGCCCAGTCCGCTGCGCAGGAACCGCGACAGCGCGTCGATGGCGACGGTCACCATGCCCGTCGCCAGCAGGATCAGCACGGCGCGGTCAAGGCGCAATTGCGAAATCGCGTCATCCAGATAAAAGCCCAGCGTGGCGACGCCCAGAATCCCGACGATTGCACTTTCCCGGATGATGATCTCCCACCGGTAGAGACAGAGCGCGACAAATTGCCCGAAAAGTCGCGGCACGATCTCCCAGCCCCACAGGGTCAGACCGCGCGGCGCATCGGCGCGCAGGGCCAGCCCGCCGGCCTGCCGGCCCAGCAGATGGGCGATGATCGCGCCATTATGCAGGCCAAGCGCCAGGATCGCGGGCAGCATCGAAGGGCCGAAGACCTGCAGAAAGAGATAGGCCAGCATGTATTCGGGAAAGCTGCGCAGGACGACCAGAAACAGATGGCCCGGAATGGCGACGAGCCGGCCGGTGACGCGCGGCACGATCAGCGCCTGCCCGCAAAAGGCAACGAGCCCGGCAAGGATCAGGGCCAGTTGCGCCACCACCAGCGTTGCGGCGAGGCCCGGCAGGATCGACCCCGCGACCAGATCCCACAACCACGGTCCCAGCCCCGCCGGATCGCCCTGCAGCAGCGGCGCGGGCACGATGTCGCTGGTCAGGAACCGCCACAGCGCGCCCTGCCCCATCGGTGGCGCATCGACACGGACCAGCACGATTCCGGCCGCGATCAGCCATGCCCAGACCGCATGCGGGCGCATCCACAGACGGATCGTCGCGATCAGCGCGATATAGACCGCCATGATCGCGCCCGCCGCTGCATAATTGCCCTGACGAAAGAAGCTGTCCAGTTGAAAGCCCAGCGTCGGCAGGCCGACAAAACCCAGCACGGCCGAGGACCGCAGACCGCATTCCAGCCGGTAAAGGGTGTAGGTTGCCATCTCGCGCCGCGCCAGCGGCATTCGGGCCCACAGGAACCGGCTCAGCGGATCCACCCGGGCGCCAAGCCAGTCCGAGGGCCGCCGGTCGGATTCGTCGAGGATTTCGGATAGAACCTTCGCGAAGATCCCGGCATAGGGCAGCGCGATGGCGAGGATTCCGGTGGTGACGCCGATCCCGGCGATCTGCATCAGGATCAGCGCCCAGAACAATTCGTGGACCGAACGCAGGGCGATGGCCAGCCAGCGCACCGGACGAAGACGATAAAACGGCGCCATCATCAGGCCGGCCACGGCCCCCCCCGCCACGCCGGCGATGGCGAAGGCCAGGGTCAGGGCGATGGCGCGCATGATCCGTTCGACGGCGCCGAAATCCGGCGACAGAAACCCCATCCCCATGCGCGACAGCGCGGCCCAGGGATCGTTTCCCGCCAGGGTGAGATCGGCGAAGGGCAGGCAGACAAGCCCCGCGATCAGAAAGCCCGCGACAATGCCGCGGCGCGTGATCGGCCTAGCGCGCATATAGCGCCTCGATCGCGGCGGTCTTTGCATCCTGGGCCGGCATGTCCAGCGCGATCCGGCCGCCATCCAGTCCGATCAGCCGCGTGGCAAAGGTCAGGGCGACCGACACATCGTGCAGCGCAAGGATCGAGGTCGGAAAGGTCGTTCCGATCAGGCCGGCCAGCGCCTGGGCCTGAACCGGATCGACGGCGGAAAGCGGCTCGTCCGCGACCAGCACGTCGCCGCCCCGATACAGCGCCCGCGCCAGTGCAACGCGCTGTTTCTGACCGCCCGACAGCGCCTCGACCGGGCGCTCGGCCTCGGGCGTCAGGCCGACGCGGGCCAGAACCTTCAGCGCCGCCGCGCGATCGGTCCGGCGCGGGCGGATCAGCGTCGCAAGATTGTAGAGCGCGCCGTGATCGTCCAGCCGTCCCATCAGCACGTTGTGCAGCGCCGAAAGCTGCGGCACCAGCGCATGGTCCTGCGGAACCAGCGCCACCCGCAGCCCGCGATCCAGCAGGGCCTGCCGGATCGCCGCCAGAAGCGTGGACTTGCCCGCCCCGCTTCGTCCCAGCAGCGCGACCCGCTGACCGGATTCGACATCCAGCGTGACGTCGCGCAGGACAGGCGCGGCGCCATAGCCCAGATCGGCGGCAATCAGCAGTTGCAAGACCTACTCCAGCAGATCCAGTTCGCGGCCTATTGTCTCGATCGGGACGTAATCGTCATTGCCGGCGGCGATGAAGGCACTGCGCGGGAAGGCCGCAAGCAGCTCCGCATCGGCCATGCCCAGCAGCGCGGCCTGCACCTTGTCGGTGAAGCCCTCGCCCCAGCGGGCATCGACATCACCACGGATCGTCCAGTTGTAATCGGGATAGGGAGGCGTCTTCCAGATCACCTTCGCCGTCTCGATTTCCGGCGCGTTTTCGGCCACGGCCTGATCGTAGACGGCAAAATTCAGCGCGCCGATCTGCCATGCCCCGGATGCGACCAACCGCAGCGTCTGGCTGTGATCGCCGGAAAAGCCGACGCGGCTGAAAAAATCGTCGGGCGCCTGCCCGGTTTTCTCGCGGATGTAATATTCCGGCATCAGTCGACCCGAGGTCGAGGTCTTGGCGCCGAAGGTGAAGGTCATGCCCCTGGCGGCCAGGGGAAAGTCGTCGGATCGGGTCAGGCCGGTTTCGGTATTGGCGATGAAATAGGTGACGAATCGCCGGTCCTCGGCGCCTTGCGCGATGGCGCGGGCCCCCGGAACCAGCAGCCGGGCCTGAACCCCGGACAGCCCGCCGAACCACGCCAGTTGCACCTGATCGTTGCGAAACGCGGTGACGGCGGCGGGATAGGACTTCACCGGGACGAATTTCACCGGGACGCCCAGCCGGTCGGACAGGTAGGCCGCGACCTTGCCGAACCGCTCTGTCAGGCGGGTTTCGTCCTCGTCCGGGATGGCGCTGAAATACAGCGTCTGCTGTGCATGGGCGGCGCCGATGCCAAGGGTCAGGGCAAGGGCGAACAGGATCGGGCGAAGGAAAAGGCGCATCGGAAACGGCTCCGGCATCGAATTCGGGAGGGGGCTGATAGCCGGCGGGCCGCCGGGATGCCAGACCCCGTTTGCCACGCGCCGTGTCGATGATCCGGCCCGACGGGCAAGCCGGAATCCTGTCCGGCCCAAGCGCAGCCTGCGCATCGGATGATCACCTCCGACGCTAGCAGATGTTCCGCGAAGAGTGAAGATCGGCCGATCCGTTTCGCTTGACTTGGCGTGCCGCCATCAGCAGCATGGAAATCGTACCTATCATACTGACAGGCAACAGGAGGGTCACATGAATATCGAACTCTCGCGCCGCGGCTTTCTGAGGCTGGCGGGTGCTGGGGTTGCGGCGACCTCGCTGGGGGCAATGGGCTTCGGCGAAGCAGAGGCGGCCGAGGCGGCGCATGTGCGCGCCTTCAAGCTGACCACGACCACGGAAACGCGCAACACCTGCACCTATTGTTCGGTCGCCTGCGGGATCATCATGTATTCCAAGGGCGACGTGAAGGCCGGCGAAAAGGCCGATCTTCTGCATATCGAGGGCGATGCCGACCATCCGACCAATCGCGGAACCCTGTGCCCCAAGGGCGCGGCGCTGAGGGATTTCGTGCAGGCCGAAACCCGGCTGACCCGTCCCCGCTATCGCGCCGCGGGTGCGACCGAGTTCCAGGACATCAGCTGGGACGACGCACTGAACAAGATCGCGCGCGCGCTGAAGGACGACCGCGACGCCAATCTGGTGCAGGTCAACGAGGCGGGCGTGCCGGTCAACCGCTGGACGACCACCGGCTTCCTGGCCGCCTCGGCCACCACGAACGAGACCGCATGGCTGACCTACAAGGCCGTCCGGTCGATGGGAATCGTCGGCTTCGACAACCAGGCACGCGTCTGACACGGCCCTACGGTAGCCAGTTTGGCTCCAACTTTTGGCCGTGGCGCGATGACCAACGCCTGGACCGACATCAAGAACACCGATCTGGTGATCGTGATGGGCGGCAATGCCGCCGAAGCCCATCCCTGCGGGTTCAAATGGGTCACCGAAGCCAAGGACAATCGCGGCGCCAAGCTGATCGTGGTCGATCCGCGCTATACCCGCACGGCCAGCGTGTCCGACTTCTACGCCCCGATCCGTCCGGGCAGCGACATCGCCTTCCTGATGGGCGTGATCCGCTGGTGTATCGCCAATGACAAGGTGCAGTGGGAATACGTCACGAACTTCACGAACGCCGCCCTTCTGGTAAAGGACGAGTTTGGCTGGTCGGATGGCCTGTTCACCGGCTATGACGAGGAAAAGCGCGACTACGACAAGGAAAGCTGGGACTACAAGAAGGACGCCGACGGCTACGCGCAGGTCGACATGACCCTGAAAGACCCGCGCTGTGTCTGGAACCTTCTGAAGGCCCATGTCGATGTCTACACGCCCGAATTCGTCGAGAATGTCTGCGGCACGCCGAAGGACAGGTTCCTGACCATCTGCGAGATGATCGGCGAATGCAGCGCGCGCGACAAGGTGATGACCTCGATGTATGCGCTTGGCTGGACGCAGCATTCCAAGGGTGCGCAGAACATCCGCGGGATGGCCATGTTGCAGCTGATCCTGGGCAATATCGGGATGCGCGGGGGCGGGATGAACGCGCTGCGCGGCCATTCCAACATCCAGGGCCTGACCGATCTGGGCCTGATGTCGAACCTGATCCCCGGCTATCTCAACATCCCGACGGAAAAGGAACCCGACTGGCAGACCTACATGTCCAGCCGGAACTTCACGCCGCTGCGACCGGGGCAGACCAGCTACTGGCAGAACTATTCGAAATTCATGGTCAGCTTCATGAAGGCCATGTGGGGCGATGCCGCGACCCAGGACACCGACTGGGCCTATCACTACCTGCCCAAGCTGGACGTGCCGACCTATGACGTGCTGCGCATGTTCGAACTGATGAAGCAGGGGCGGATCAACAACTACTTCTGCCAGGGCTTCAACCCGCTGATGGCGTTCCCCGACCGCACCAAGCTGACCGAGGCGCTGTCGAATCTGAAACTGCTGGTCGTCATGGACCCGCTGGAGACGGAAACCGCGCATTTCTGGCAAAATCACGGCGTCCATAACGAGGTGGACAGCGCCTCGATCCAGACCGAGGTTCTGGAACTGCCGACCACCTGCTTTGCCGAGGACGAAGGCGCGCTGGTCAATTCGGGCCGCTGGCTGCAATGGCACTGGCCGGGGGCGACGCCGCCGGGCGAGGCCAGGAACGACACCTGGATCATGGCCAACATCTTCCAGCGGGTGCGCAAGCTCTATGAGGACGAGGGCGGGATATTCCCGGAACCGATCCTCAATCTGACCTGGAACTATCAGGATCCGCTCAGCCCCTCGCCCGAGGAACTGGCCAGGGAAATGAACGGCCGCGCCCTGCGCGACGTTCCCGACCCGGCCAATCCCGGCGCCACCCTGGTCGCGGCGGGCAAGCAGCTGAAGAACTTTTCGCAATTGCAGGACGATGGCTCGACCATGTGCGGTTGCTGGATCTTCTCGGGCTGCTGGAACGAGGACGGCAACAACATGGCGCGGCGGGACAATTCCGATCCGGGCGATACCGGCCTGTTCCTGAACTGGTCCTTCTCCTGGCCGCTGAACCGGCGCATCCTGTATAACCGGGCCTCGGCCGATCTTCAGGGCAAGCCCTGGGATCCGGACCGCAAGCTGATCGAATGGACCGGCGAGAAATGGGAAGGCTACGACGTTCCCGATATCGGACTGACCTCGAAGCCCGGCGAAGTCATGCCCTTCATCATGAACCCCGAGGGAACGGGGCGGCTGTTCACGCGGGGAATGATGCGGGACGGTCCCTTCCCCAGCCACATGGAGCCCTTCGAAAGCCCGCTGGCCAACGTGCTGAACCCGAAGATGCGCGGAAATCCGGTCAGCCGGATCTTCGTGAACGATGCCGAGGCACTGGGCACCAGCGACGAGTTTCCCTTTGTCGCGACCTCGTATCGCCTGACCGAGCATTTCCACTACTGGACCAAGCACAACAAGGTGAACGCCTCGCTTCAGCCGGAATTCTTCGTCGAGATCAGCGAGGAACTGGCAGCCGAGAAGGGCATCGCCAAAGGCGGCCGCGTCCGTGTCTGGGGCAAGCGCGGCCAGGTCTGGGCCAAGGCCGTCGTGACCAGGCGGATCAAGCCGATGCAATGCGACGGCAAGACCATCCATGTCGTCGGGATTCCGCTTCACTGGGGCTTCATGGGTGTGGCCAAGAAGGGCTGGGGGCCGAACAGCCTGACGCCCTTTGTTGGCGACGCCAACGTGGAAACGCCTGAATTCAAGGCGTTCCTTGTCAATATCGAACCCGCAGCAGAGGAGCCGGTGGCATGACCGAGACCGCACCTCAACCGACCACGGCGGCAGCAAACCCACCGGTTCAACCGATGGAATCGAACCTGCTGCCGTCGGATGTCGTCCGCGCCTCGGCGACGCCGGACCTGCCTCAGCCGACGCGGCAATTGACCAAGATCGCCAAGTTGATCGATGTCAGCAAGTGTATCGGCTGCAAGGCCTGCCAGGCCGCCTGCGTGGAATGGAACGACACCAATCCCGCGATCGGCGAGAACACCGGCGTTTACGAGAACCCGCATGATCTGACGCCCGACATGTTCACGCTGATGCGCTTCAGCGAATGGGACAACCCCGCCACGAACGAACTGGAATGGCTGATCCGCAAGGATGGCTGCATGCATTGCGAGGATCCGGGCTGCCTGAAGGCCTGCCCGGCGCCCGGCGCCATCGTGCAGTATTCCAACGGCATCGTCGATTTCATCCACGAGAACTGCATCGGCTGCGGCTATTGCGTGACCGGCTGTCCCTTCGACATTCCGCGTATCAGCAAGGTCGACAACACAAGCTACAAATGCACCTTGTGTTCGGACCGGGTGGCGGTGGGACAGGGCCCGGCCTGCGCCAAGGCATGCCCGACCAAGGCGATCGTCTTCGGCACCAAGGAAGACATGGTCGCCCATGCCAACGACCGGGTCGAGGATCTGAAATCGCGCGGCTACGAAAATGCCGGCATCTATGATCCCCAGGGCGTCGGCGGCACGCATGTCTTCTACGTGCTGCACCATGCCGACAAGCCCTCGCTGTACAGCGACCTGCCCGACAATCCGCGCATCTCGCCCATCGTCGAGGGCTGGAAGGGCGTCACCAAGACCGCGGGCATGGCGGTGATGGGGGTCGCGGCGGCGGGCGCGGTATTGATGGGCCTGTTCTCCCGCAACAAGGTCGAACCCGAGGAAGAAATCGCCGCCGAGCGGCTGGTCAGGGATCGGGAGGAATTGTGATGCGTCGGCCCCTCTATTCCGAACGCGGCGATCACATCGAAAGCGCCGATCCGGTCCGCGTCAGCCGATATCGCGGCCTCACCCGGTTGAACCACTGGGTGACGGCGATCTCGCTCATCGTGCTGGCGCTGTCGGGCCTCGCCTTCTTTTCGCCCTATCTCTATTTCCTGACCTGGCTTTTCGGCGGCGGGCAGATCGCCCGCTGGCTGCATCCCTTCGTCGGCGTTCTGCTGTTCTTCAGCTTCCTGCTGCTGTTCGTGCAGATGTGGCGGCTGAACCTGCCCAAGCCCGAAGACACGACCTGGGTCGCCAATATCGGCGATGTGGTCACCGGCCATGAAGAGCGGTTGCCCGAACTGGGCAAATACAATGCCGGGCAGAAGTTCATCTTCTGGGCCATGACCATCCTGATCGTGGTCCTGATCGTGTCCGGCATCATGATGTGGGAACAATATTTCGCCGAGTTCGTTCCGATCCCCGTGCGCCGCGTCGCCACGCTGATCCATTCCCTGTCGGCGGTGGCGATCATCCTTGTCTTCATCCTGCACGTCTTCGCGGCCTTCTGGGTGCGCGGAACGCTACGCGCGATGACGCAGGGCGACGTGACCGGCGGCTGGGCCTGGCGACATCACCGCAAATGGCTGCGAGAGGTCGCTGGACGCGAAGGCCGCGACGCGGCAGAGTAGCGCGACCCTCAAACCAGTGGCCGGTCCGGCCCGGAGATACCATGACTGCGACAACTCAGCCCGACCCATCCGTCATCGGCGGCGTTCCGACGCCGCCGCTGGCATTTCTGCCCGATCCGGACAGGCTGTTCGCCACCCGCGCGCGGCGCTTTGCCTTTCTGGCAGAACATGATCCGCGTCTTGGACCCTACCTGTCCTTTCTGGCCGAACTGACCGGGTTGCAGGCCCGTCTGATCGACGAACTGCCCGCGCCCGAACCGATCCGGTCGGCCGCGATCCAGCAGGCGCGCACCCACCGGATGCCGCCGATCGACCGTGGCGATCTGGCGACCGACGAAATGCTGCACGAAACCCTGATGACGCTTTGCGATCAGGCCCAGCCCATTCCCATGCCCGAACCCGCGAAGCTGGCCTTGCAGGCGGTCCTGGCGTCGGATCTGGCCGACCGGCACTGGCTGCTGGAAAACATTCTCGCCGATCGCATCCCCGAGGATGCCGCCGCCCCGCATCTGTTCGCCGCCGCCGCCGTGCAGGTTCACATGGCGCGCCTGGCCGCGACGCTGGACGCGAAGGCGCTGGTTCCGATCCGCACCGGCATCTGTCCGGCCTGCGGCGGCCGGCCGGCGACCTCGACCGTGATGGCGGCGCAGGGCATCGAGAATTTGCGCTATGCCACCTGCGCCTGCTGCGCGACCCGCTGGAACGAGGTGCGCATCAAGTGCCTGTGCTGCGGATCGAACAAGGCGATCAGCTATCGCGCCGCGGAAAGCGACGAGGCCGCAGTGCGGGCCGAGGTCTGTTCGGAATGCCGGTCCTGGGTCAAGATTTTCTACCTTGCCAGGAATCACAGCCTCGATGCCATCGCCGATGATGTCGGCTCGCTGGGGCTGGATTTGCTGATGAAGGAAACCGATTTCAGCCGGGGCGGCATCAACCCCTATCTGGCCGGATATTGATGCAGGGCTTTCGCGCCCTGCCCTCGGTCGATCAGCTTCTGCAATCGGAAACCGGACTGGGGCTGATCGCGGAACATGGCCGCGCCATGGTGACGCGGACCGCCCGCGCGCGGCTTGATCTGGCCCGTGCCGCGATCCGGCAGGGCGCCGATGGCGCGGTCGAGGCGGCCCGCCTGCCGCATCTGCTGGCCGCCGATCTGGCCGCGGCGGCGCAATCCGGCCTGCGCCCGATCCTGAACCTGACCGGCACGATCCTGCATACCAATCTGGGCCGCGCCATCCTTGCCCCCGAGGCGATCGAGGCCGGCGCGACGGCCATGGCCGCGCCGGTGGCGCTGGAATTCGATCTGCGCAGCGGCGGTCGCGGCCAGCGCGACGATCACCTGCGCGATCTTCTGTGCGAGCTGACCGGGGCCGATGATGCCACCATCGTCAACAACAACGCCGCCGCCGTCCTGATCGCGCTGAACACGCTGGCCCGGGACCGCGAGGCCATCGTCTCGCGCGGCGAACTGATCGAGATCGGCGGCGCCTTCCGGATGCCTGACATCATGGGCCGCGCGGGCGCCTGTCTGGTCGAGGTCGGCACCACCAACCGCACCCATACCCGCGACTACGAGGATGCGATCACGCCACGAACCGGCGTCATCATGAAGGTCCATACCTCGAACTACCGGATCGAGGGCTTCACCGCCGAGGTTCCGGGCCCGCAGCTTGCGCGGATCGCCACCCGTTCGGCGGTGCCGCTGCTGAACGATCTGGGCGCCGGCTCGCTGGTCGACCTGTCCCGCTGGGGCCTGCGGCGCGAGCCGACCGTGGCCGAGGCGGTGGCCGATGGGGCGGATCTTGTCACCTTCTCGGGGGACAAGCTGCTGGGCGGGCCGCAGGCAGGCTTCATCGTCGGCCGGCGCGACCTGATCGCACGGATCAACCGGAATCCGCTGAAGCGCGCCCTGCGACTGGACAAGATCCGCATCGCGGCGATGCAGGCCACCTTGCGGCTTTATCGCGACCCAGACCGGCTGATGGAGCGATTGCCGGTGCTGCGGTTTCTGGCCCGCCCGCAATCCGAGATCGCAGCACAGGCGCAAAGGCTGGCCCCGCAAGTGGCGGTCCTGCTGGCTCCGCTGGGATACGAGGCGGAGGTTTGCGCGTGCAGCAGCCAGATCGGGTCGGGCGCACTGCCGGTCGATACGATCGCTTCGGCCGGGCTGCGGCTGACCGGCGCGGGCGGCGATGCGCCGGACCGGCTTTCGGCCCGGCTGCGCGCCCTGCCCCGACCCGTCATCGGCCATATCCACGATGGCGCGATGCTGCTGGACCTGCGCTGTCTCGAGGATGACGACACGCTGCTGACGGCGCTGGCCGCGCTATGATCGTCGGGACCGCTGGCCACATCGACCACGGCAAGACGGCGCTGGTGAAGGCGCTGACCGGCACCGATGCCGACCGGCTGGCCGAGGAAAAGGCGCGCGGCATCACCATCGACCTGGGTTTCGCCTATACCGACCTGAGCGGCGGCGCGATCACCGGCTTTGTCGATGTGCCGGGGCACGAAAAGCTGATCCACACCATGCTGGCCGGGGCCGGCGGGATCGACCTCGCGCTGCTGGTCGTCGCCGCCGATGATGGCGTCATGCCGCAGACGCGCGAACATCTGGCGATCCTCGATCTTCTGGGCATCACGCGCGGGATCGTCGCCCTGACCAAGGCCGATCTGGCCGATGACGCACGCCGCGTGGAACTCCGCGCCCAGATCCGCGCGACGCTGGCGCCGACCGGACTGGCCAACGCCGCCATAGTCCCGGTCTCGTCCCTGACCGGCGAGGGGATTGCGCCGCTGCGCCGTCTGCTGATCGAGGCCGAGGCCGCCACCGCGCCACGGCGGGACGACGCCCCGTTCCGGCTGGCCGTGGATCGAAGCTTCACCCTTGCGGGTGTCGGCACCGTCGTCACCGGCACGGTCATCAGCGGGCGCGTCGATATCGGCGATCCGGTCACGATCAGCCCGCGGGGCCTGGCGGCGCGGGTGCGTGGCATCCACAGCCAGAACCGGCCCGCCGAGACAGGATCGGCCGGACAACGCTGCGCACTGAACCTGTCGGGCGAGGGGATCGGGAAAGATGCCGTCGCTCGCGGAGACATGATCCTGTCACCACCGCTTCACGCCCCAACCGACCGCATCGACGCCTGGCTGGATGTGATGGCGAACGAACCGAAATCCATCGGAAACTGGTTTCCCGCCCGCCTGCACACCCACGCGGCCGAGGCCGGCGCGCGGATCGTGCCATTGTCGGAACCGATTCCGCCCGGCGCCAGCGGCCCGGTCCAGATCGTGCTGGATCGCCCGGTCGCCGCCGCGATCGGGGACCGCTTCATCCTGCGCGACGTTTCGGCCAGCCGGTCGCTTGGCGGCGGTGTCTTCCTGGACCTGCGTCCGCCGGCCCGCAAAAGGCGCGCAGCGGCAAGGCTGGCGCTGATCGAGGCTGCGCGCGACCGGAATGACGGCGCCGCCCTTGCCGCGATGCTGGCCGTCGCGCCGGTCGATCTGCCGGTCTTCACGCGGGATCGGGCCCTCTCGATTCCGGACGCGCAGAACGCGATCCGAACCGCGGGCGCGGTCATCCTGGGCGATCTGGCCCTGTCGCACGATCACCTGGACGGGCTGCGGACGCAGTTGCAACAGGCGTTGGCCCGATTTCACGAACAGAACCCCGACATGGCGGGCCTGGGCCGCGAAAAACTGCGCCTGGCGCTGACGCCGCGCCTGCCCAAGCCCGAATTCCTGTCCTTTCTGCGCGACGAGGCCGGGGCCGGGCGCGCGGTCATGGACGGTGCCTTTCTGCGCCTGCCCGGTCACGAGGTTCGCCTGTCGCCCGAGGATGAGGCGCTGTGGCTGCGCATCGTCCCGGCCCTGACAGGCGATGGCCGTTTCCGCCCGCCGCGCGTCCGCGATTTCGCGACCGAGACGGGTGTGGAGGAACGCGAGGTGCGGCGGGTGCTGAAGCTGACGCAGAAGCTGGGGCGCACCGACCAGATCGCGCATGACCATTTCTTCGCCCGCACCGTCACTGCCGAAATGGTGGCTATCGCGGTCGATGTCGCGGCGAAGACCGAAGACGGCTGGTTCGGCGCCCCTGCCTTCCGCGACAGGATGGGTAACGGACGCAAGGTCGCCATCGAGATCCTGGATTTTCTGGATCGCCTTGGGGTCACCTTGCGCCGCGGCGATTTGCGTCGCATCAATCCCCACAGGGTGGATCTGTTCGGCACGGCGGAACAGCGCGATGGAAGGGAATCGTCCCCGGTGGGGCGGCCGGACTTCAAATCCGGTTGGGGCAGCGAGCCTGTCCCGGGTGGGTTCGACTCCCATTCCCTTCCGCCAGAAAAGCGGCGGGGCTGACGCGCGGCTCTGGATTCCGGCTCGAACGGATCGGTCCCGCAGGCCCGGAACCGAAGGCGCGTTGTCCTTGCGCCCCGGCAGGCCGCCCGCATGGCGGTATGGGCCGCGATCCGTGATGCAACCGGCCGCGGAATCGGGTTGCGCAGGCCGCCCCCCGGCCATCGCCCCCCCGGCGAAAGTCTGTTTCGGGCGGCCTAATGTCGCAACCGGCGTATCGGGCGGATCTCGCGCAGCTATTCTGCGCCCAGATGTCAGGTGCGGCCGCGGAACTCGAGCCAAGGCCGATAATTGGGAAGCAGGTGAAAATCCGGAACTGCCCCCGCAACGGTAAGGAGCGAACGGCCACGACAAGAGCCACTGGAGTCAAGCCTCCGGGAAGGCGTCGGGTCGGCGGCATGGCCGAAGCCCCAAGTCCGGAAACCAGCCAGACATGACGTCAAACCGCGGGCGGCGGCAGAGGCGATCCTGCGTCGCGCCATCTCATCGGCGCGGGGCCGATCCCGTCTGCCGCGCCCCTCAGCATATCGCCGGAGATGTCCGGCAACGGAGAAAGAGGCCATGACCGCAGAGGCCAAAGCACGCGACCTGCTGAACCGGCGCGAACCGAATCATTCGCTGGAACGGGCGTTCTATACGGATGCCGATCTTCATGCGATCGATCTGGAACAGATTTTCTATCGCGACTGGTTGTATGCCGCACCGTCCTGCGCGCTACCCAAGGCGGGAAGCTATGTCACCCATCAGGTCGGCGCCTACCGGCTGATGATCGTGCGCGGCGCGGACAGGGTGATCCGGGCGTTCCACAATACCTGCCGGCATCGCGGCTCGATCATCTGCAAGGGCGCTTCGGGCCACGTGCCGAAACTGGTCTGCCCCTATCATCAATGGACCTACGAACTGGACGGCCGCCTGATCTGGGCGCGGGACATGGGGCCGGATTTCGATGCCACGAAACACGGGTTGAAGGCGATCCATTGCCGCGAAGTGTCGGGGCTGGTCTATCTGTGCCTGGCCGAGGAGGCCCCGGATTTCGACGCCTTCGCCGCCATGGCCCAGCCCTATCTGGCGTCGCACGATCTGGATCAGGCCAAGATCGCCCATCAATCGACCATCATCGAGAACGGCAACTGGAAGCTGGTCTGGGAAAACAACCGCGAATGTTATCATTGCGGCGGCAACCACCCGGCCCTGTGCCGCACCTTCCCCGACGATCCGGTGATCAGCGGAATCGAGGAAGGCGGCCCCCCGCCCCATCTTCAGGCGCATTTCCGGCGTTGCGAGGCGGCCGGAATGCCCGCGCAGTTCCGCATCGCGGAGAGCGGACAATACCGCTTTGCCCGGATGCCGCTGAAGGTCGGGGCAAAAAGCTATACCATGACCGGCGATCCGGCCGTGAGACGCCGGCTGGGTCGGGTGCCCTTCGACGACGCGGGCGCGCTGCTGAAATTCCACTATCCGACGACGTGGAACCATTTCCTGCCCGATCACTCGATCACATTCCGGGTGACCCCGCTCGGTCCGCAGCAGACCGAGGTCCAGACGACCTGGCTGGTCGACAAGGACGCCGTCGAGGGCGTTGATTACGACCTGAAGACCCTGACCGAGGTCTGGGTGGCCACCAATGACGAGGATCGCCGCGTGGTCGAGGACAACCAGCTTGGCATCAATTCGCCCGCCTATCGCCCCGGACCCTATTCCGCGGTGCAGGAGGGCGGCGTGATCCAGTTCGTGGACTGGTATTGCGAGACGCTGGGCAATCGTATCCAGCCGGTGCGGGTGGCCGCCGAATGAGAATGCCGCAGCCCGAAATCTCGCATCCGGTGCTGGTCTGGGACGGGGCCGAGATGCTTGAATGCGTCACCGTCACACCCGAGGCGCCCAACGTGGCCAGCTTCTGTTTCCAGTCGCCGACGGGTGCGATCTTTTCCTTCGTGCCGGGCCAGTTCCTGACGCTGGAACTGCCGCTGCCAAAGGGGACGCTTCACCGGACCTTCACCATCTCGTCCTCGCCTTCGCGGCCGATGTCGATCTCGGTCACGGTCAAGGCGCAACCTGGCAGTCTTGGCACGCGCTGGATGCTGGACCATCTGAAACCGGGAATGCGGATCAGGGCCACCAGACCGGCCGGGCGCTTTTCCAGCCACCACCATCCGTCCGAGAAATACCTGTTCATCTCGGCCGGGTCGGGGATCACGCCGATGATGTCGATGACGACCTGGATGTTCGATCTGGGCCGGCCCGCCGACGTGGTTTTCGTCAATTGCGCCAGGCGCCCCTCCGACATCATCTTCCGCCGCCGGCTGGAACACATGGCCAGCCGTTTTCCGGAAATCAGCCTGCGATTCGTCGTCGAGGAAACCGACCGCTTTCAGCCCTGGACCGGCTATCAGGGCATGTTCAACCAGTTGATGCTGGGCCTGATGGCGCCGGATTACCTGACACGAGAGGTGTTCTGCTGCGGCCCCGAACCCTTCATGCAGGCGGTGCGCGACGCGCTGGCGGGGCTGGGCTTCGACATGGCGCGCTATCATCAGGAAAGCTTCCACCCCTCGCTGGCCGAGGAAGCCCTGGACCCGGTCCTTGGCGATGTCGTGCCCGATCAGGCCGCCGAGGCCGAGATCGCCTTTGCTTTGGCCGGCGTCAGCCGGACCTGCTCGGAAACCGACACGATCCTTGCGACCGCGCGGTCCGCCGGGCTGAACATCCCCTCGGGCTGCACCTTCGGGGTCTGCGGCACCTGCCGGATCCGGAAGTTGTCCGGCCAGGTCCACATGGTCCACAATGGCGGCATCACCGACGAGGATATCGAGGCGGGTTACGTGCTGGCCTGCTGCTCGCACCCGATCGGCAAGGTCGAGGTCGAGGTCTGAGGGGACCCGCGCCCGTGTGACCCAGGGCCTTAGATCGAGGTCAGCAGGATGCTTGTCTCGCTGTTGCGGACGCCCTGGATCATGCGGACCTCGCGCAGAACGCGGTCGAATTCGACCAGGTTTTCCACCGCGATCTCGGCGACCAGATCCCATTTTCCGCTGGTCGTATGGATCCGGCGCAATTGCGGCAGGCCGCGCAATCTGCTGATGACATGTGTCGTCGTGCGGCCCTCGACCTCGATCATCATTACCGCGCGCACCGCGTTTCCCTCGCCGTCCTCGCGAACCCGCGCGGTGAAGCCAAGCAGCGTGCCCGAGGCCAGCAAACGATCCAGCCGCGACTGCACCGTGCCGCGTGACAGCCCCATGATCTGGGCCAGCTTCGACACCGGCGCCCGGCCGTCATGGCGCAGCAGACCGATCAGCCGCCGGTCGTGGTCGTCGAGGCTCTGTCTGGCATCGTCTTGGATGGACACAAGATGTCATCCTGCGCAATATCAGGTCGCAAAATGCATAGCCGACCCGCAAGATTCCGGCAAGTTCGGCCTGTTGCATGCAGACTGCGCCGTGGAGAATGGCGAAATCTGACCGAAAGGATGAACCATGCCCGTCCCGAAACCATCGGATCTGGCCTATGTGCCCTTTGTCAGCGTCGAGAACATGATGCGGCTGATCCATTGCATCGGCCTGTCCCGGATGCTGGAGGGCCTTGCGACCTATATCGAGGATGATTTTCGCCGCTGGCAGGATTTCGACAAGACCCCGCGCGTCGCGGCCCATTCCGAGGATGGCGTGATCGAGTTGATGCCGACCTCGGACGGGCAGACCTATGGCTTCAAATATGTGAATGGCCATCCCAAGAACACGCGAGACGGACGCCAGACCGTCACCGCCTTCGGCCTGCTGGCCGATGTCGGCAACGGCTATCCGGTCCTGCTGACGGAAATGACCATCCTGACCGCCCTGCGGACGGCGGCGACCTCGGCGCTGGTGGCGAAATATCTGGCGCCCGCCGGGGCCGACACGATGGCGATGATCGGCAATGGCGCCCAATCCGAATTTCAGGCGCTGGCGATGCAGGCCCTGTGCGGGATTACCCGGCTTCGGCTGTACGACATCGACCCGAAGGCGACCGCCAAGACGATGCGCAACCTGGCCGGACAAGGTTTCGACCTGTCCGCCTGCAAAACCCCGCAGGAGGCGGTCGAGGGCGCACAGATCATCACTACCTGCACCGCCGACAAGCAATATGCGACGATCCTGTCCGACAACATGGTCGGCGCCGGGGTCCACATCAACGCCATCGGCGGCGACTGCCCCGGCAAGACCGAATTGCATCCCGACATCCTGTCGCGCGCCGATGTCTTCGTCGAATACCCGCCCCAGACCCGCATCGAGGGCGAAATCCAGCAGATGCCGCAGACCTTTCCCGTGACCGAATTCTGGCAGCTCGTCGCGGGACAGGCACAAGGCCGCCGCGATGCGCGCCAGATCACC